>JBCDAH010000029.1:0-38541 GCA_039186015.1 Pseudomonadota bacterium | reverse complement strand
CCTCGAGCAGCTTCCGGACTTCACCGTCGAGCGCTTCAAGCTTCTTAGTGTAGGCGGCTGCATTCTTGGTGTAGGTCTCACAGCCGGCCGCGTCGACCTTGCAAAGCCCATCCTTCACGTTTGCTGTGTAGATGATGACATTCTTCACGTCTTGCCAGGCGTGCGGATCATGTTCGCCATGATGGTGGTGATCATGATGGTCTGCATCTTTCTTCTCGGCAGTCTTGTGTTCCTTGTCGCCGTGCGCATCATCGTGATGCTCGTCTGTTTCAAGGAGCTTGATACCTTTCGTGGCCGTCACCACCGGGCCTTTGTAGCCGGAGGCCTTGATCAGCCGCTCAATCCAACCTTCAAACTCCACGCCATTTACGAATACGACGGCAGCATTGGTTACGGTCGCAGCGTCCGTTGGGGTTGGCTGATAGACGTGGGCATCGCCGTCAGGCCCGACAATGGTCTTAACGGCAACCCGATCTCCACCAACCTCGGAAACGACGTCGCCGAGAATGGAGAACGAGGCAACCACTGGCAGCTTGTCCGCCGCGAGGCTCGCTGTCGTTGTCGCCGCTGCTGTCGCAAAGGCCAATGCCACGCCGGCAAGTCTCAGGTGTTTCATGATCTACTCCATCTGGTGTTGAGGATTAGGCCTCGCGGCGTGGCAGTGGCAGGATGCGCCAAGCCAATCCGCTGACACGTCCGATCATCAGCGAGACGACGTAAACGGCGCCCGCCGATAGGATGATCGCTGGCCCGGAGGCCAGCGCGAGATGGTAGGATACGAGCAGGCCCGCGACTGACGCCATGATGGCAATCGCGACGGCGGTTCCCATGAGCAATTCCAAGGAGCGAGCCCACATGCGCGCGCTGGCTGCTGGCAGCATCATCAGCCCGACCGCCAGCAAGGTGCCGAGCGCCTGGAATGCTGCAACGAGGTTGAGGACAACAAGGACAAGGAAGAGCAAATGCGCAATGCCACCGCTGCCGGACGCAACCGCGAGAAAGGACGGGTCGACGCATTCTGCGATAAGCGTTCTTATGATCGCTGCCAACACGATCAGGCTGACTGTTGTCGTGGTTGCAAGAATTAAGAGGGCGGTGTCGTCGAGTGCTAGGACCGTACCGAAAAGTACGTGCATCAGATCGACACTGGAGCCACGGGCGCTAACGATAAGCACACCGAAAGCGAGTGAAATCAGATAGAATGCGGCGAGGCTTGCATCCTCTCTTAACACGGTTGTGCGGGCAACAAGGCCGGCCGCGACTGCAATGGTAAGCCCAGCGATAATGCCACCGATCGTCATCGGCATAATCTGCAAACCGAAGAGGAGAAACCCAATGGCGGCACCCGGCAGAATGCCGTGCGCTACGGCATCGCCGACGAGGCTCATCCGTCGCAACAGCAGGAACACGCCGACAGGCGCGGCTCCCAGCGAGAGCGCAATTGTCCCAACCAGCGCTCGCCTCATGAACGCATAGTCGGCAAAGGGCGCAACGAGCGTCTCATACACCATGGGGTCGAACCTCTCGGTTCGCGCCATAGCAGCACCCGACACGATCATCCCATTTCTCGGAGATGGCACGGGCCTTAAGCATGTTCGCTGCTGACAGTGCTTCGTGTGTTGCGCCCCAGGCAATTGGCTCGCGCGCGATCAAGATCGCTTCGGGAAACTCTTCCCGGACGAGGTCGATGTCATGCATGACCGCAAGTACCGTACGCCCTTCTCCATGCCACCGGTTGAGAAGCTTCATCAGATCGAGCGTCGTTTTTCGATCAATTGCGGCAAACGGTTCGTCTAACAGGATGAGTGCGCTGTCCTGAACGAGTACCCGCGCAAAGAGTACGCGCTGCAGTTGTCCTCCCGAAAGCGCACCGATCATGCGCGTTTCAAATCCTGCGAGACCGACAGCGGCCAAGGCGGCCTCGACGGTCGCTCTCTCCCCACCACGAAGAGATGAGAAGGCGCCAATTCGCCGCCAGAGTCCGAGGCTGACGAGATCAAACACCGAGATTGGGAAGGAGCGATCGATCTCGGCTTGCTGAGGAAGATAAGCGATGTCTTTCCGATTTGTGCCCGATATCGTTATTGTGCCGCTGAGGGGCTTCAAAGCGCCAATGATGCCCTTCATCAGGGTCGTCTTGCCGCTACCATTCGGCCCGACAACCGCCGTCATGGCACCGCGCTTTACAGTGCCATTGAATTGGTGGACCGCCGGCGCTGTGTCATATCCAAGTGACAGATCGCAGAACTCGAGAGCCGCTTCAGTCAAGACTGCTGCCATAGCGACCCTAACCTCGCATCGCACCGAGAACCATGACCCATACCGCGGCCGAGATCGCCGCTGCGACGGCAAGGCGTGTCGACAGGCCGAGACCAACGATCGAGGCTTGCGCGTTCAAGCGTCGTTGTCCGTTTCTGGTTTCACGCATGCGTCCAACTCTCACGATTGGATTGCACGAGCCGCGAGTGGCAAGCCAAAGTTCGCAAGATCTCCCGATAGATGGAAAGACGTTCGCGGGCCGGCGTGACACGCTGCTTCTGTTGGATCCACGGACAGCAGTACTGATTCACCGTCACAATTGACCTCGCAGTCGACCAGCTTTTGGAAATGGCTCGGTATCTCGCCTTTGCGCCAAAGCTCTTGATGTGAACGCGACCGGTCGTAGACTTGCACTGTCCCAATGTTGCTCTCAACGTTGCGCTGTTAAGCGCGAACGTCCTCGACCGCGCTCGTTTGTTCGCAGGGGCTGCATCATCTGTCGCAGCTGCCAATTCCTCGGGCTGCGGCGGTTACCCCAATCGGAGATGTCAGTTCGAAATTCTCTCGGCAGTGCCCGGTGAACAGCGTTCGATGTGGCTATGCCCTGATCTCGCAACTTGTTCATCTCGCACGCGCCGCGCAGGCATCGATCGTGTAGGGGAGCCATGAGCTGTCGCCACGCGGTCGCAGTCAATGACCTAAGCGTTGCCACCAACTAGGCCGGCACCGGGCTCGTTAACTGTTACGTTATAACGTTGCGAAAAATGCCGTCAACCTTGGCCCGCGCTAGATCATTTGCGCCATAGGCGTAGTCGCATCGCCGGCCCACACCCCGTGTTTAACTCGACTAGCCTAGTGCAACTCGGCCGGCCTGGAAAACGGAAAGAACACGGTGTGGGATGGCTCCAGCTCAATCTGAAAGCCTCTATGGCGTTCGCAGTGAGGAAATAAGTGCTCAGTATGATTATATTTGGCGGCCTCTCAGGCGCATTCCGGGGCTTTTTATGTTCGGGGTGCAAAGCATCCGCCCGATCACTTGTCTGCCCAATGAGATCTCATGGTTGATCCACAAATGTGGCCAATCGCGACAAGGCCATCTCAAGTGTAAGAATCTCGAGCCGGGCTCCGTCATTGTTCTGTGGTTCGAACACTTATGCGGAGAGACTGATGACCGATGCCCTGAAATGTGCGTGTGACAGATGCCCCCCGACGTGCGCTTGCGCAAAGCAGGAGCCACGTGATGGGCACTGTTGCTGCGGTGAGACTTGCACGTGTGAAGCATGCAAGTGCGGGCCAAGCTGCCGGTGTCCAAACGTCGCGAAATGAAGTAAAGCACACGCATGGCAGAATTCGATTCAAGGGCGTGCGTTGTTTCGGCATTACGCGCCCACAGCGCTGAACTCGGGCGCTATGTCCGGGCCAGAGTGGCGCCTACCGACGTTGATGACGTGCTCCAAGTCGCCGCTTTGCGCGCG
Organism: Pseudomonadota bacterium; assembly: GCA_039186015.1. Lineage (GTDB taxonomy): Bacteria > Pseudomonadota > Alphaproteobacteria > Rhizobiales > Hyphomicrobiaceae > JBCBWG01. Next base: position 34,807 of record JBCDAH010000029.1, on the reverse strand, counting down.
ATCGAAAAAGCTCATTCGCTGCAGGACCCAACGCGGGTCCTGCCGTGGCTCTATCGGGTGCATAGCAACGTCGCAATGGATATCGGGCGTAAACGGGCCAGCGAGCAGCGTCTTATTGATGCCATGACTCTCGAAGCTGAGGAGCCAGTTGTCAGTGAGGCCATGCCCGCATGCGGCTGTAGCATTGCTCAGGCCCGGCGGCTCAAAGCCAGCTATGCGTCGATCCTCGATCTTGTCGACATTGGTGGTGTGCCGTTGGTTGAGGCAGCCCAAGTCCTCAACGTTTCACTCAACAACGCCACTGTTCGGCTTCACAGGGCGCGCACGGCGCTGAAGAAGCGACTGCTGGAGCATTGCGGAGTCACGAGTTTTCAAGACTGCGCGGATTGCCGCTGTTCCTACGAAGGATGCTGTGAGGCTTGAAGCAACTGCCAGCCGTTGATCTTGAACCAACGGTTCTTGGGATCGTTGACATTTGGTCAGCACCATTTGCAGCCCTTGTGTTTCGCTGCACTCAATGCGCCCCGCTGGGAATGGGATGGCGCTGAACGTCTCGATCTCGTTCGCCTGGCGCGGAAATCGCTTCGCCGGCCGACCTCTCCGTTTCGCTTCAACTTGGCCTGCCACGAAGACCAATGTACGGGGCCGGTATGGCTCGAGCAAAACGTGAAAAACGCTAGGCCGCATTCGCCATGGGGCCGAGCCGGATACGTCCAAGCCTCTCAGAAATGGCCGATTGTCGCGATCACCGGACGAGCTATAGAGCCGTATGCATCCTGTAGCCGGGGGCAAACGTGAGCTTCACCGAGGTCACAGCTTTGCCGTCTATCCAGGTGTTGCGCTCAATAACGAACACCGCTGCACCTTGGTCGACATTCAAAATGCCAGCCACCTTTGGATCAGCCAGTTCAGCTGTGAACGCAATATCCCCGTCTGTGAACGAAGCATGTCTGACTAACCACTCATTCGGACTCATGGATTTCAGATCGGCCGTCCTGATCGCGGGGACGGTAGATATGTTGACCCATCTGTCCTCGAAGACATACGGCTTGCCGTCCGCAAAATGGACAGCCTGGATCTTGAATGCCCTGGCCCCCTGATCGAGGCGCATTTGCGCCCGCGTACCAGCTGGTGCCACCTTCAGTTCAGCGGACAGGAGCGTGTACGCGTAAACATGGTTCCGCTCCTCAATCTCCTGCCGGATGATCGGAATGCTGAGTGTCGCGCGACGAACGGGATGCAATGTCACGCGTGTTCCAGCCTTGCGTCGACGCTCCAGCAATCCTGTTTCTGCGATGGCCCGCAAGGCACGATTGACTGTCGCCCGTGCGCAGCCAAACTCCTGCGCCAAATCGGCCTCGTTTGGAATGAGATCGCCGGGCTTCCACTGGCGCGACTGGATGCGGTTCAGGATCTCTGACTGCACGGCCTGCCAGCCGTTGATCTCCCGAACCGTCAAAGCGAATCTCCAAGTTGCGTTAGTGTGGATTTATAGCGTTCGATGATCTGTTGCCGCGCCGGATGACGACCGTCCTTTACGCAATGGCGCCCGGCCGACCAAACATCCTTGACCATTCGATTGCCTCCGGCAAACGCAAAGCAATCCAGGATTGTGTCTCCTGTTCGGCCAGACAAGTCAGCTGTGTCCGGATCGAGCGAAAACAAGTCGGCCCAGCCACCGCTGACAATACCCGCCTTGCCGCGCCCGGCTGCCTGCGCCCCGCCTGCGACCACCGCCTCAAAGATTCGCCGGCCTGTTGACTTGTCCGGCGTTGCAAGGGCGGCGCGTGACTTGTCGCGCAGGCGCTGTGAGTATTCCAATGTGCGCAATTCTTCGGCCAGCGATATTCTGATGTTCGAATCGGAACCGACTGCTGCATTACCTCCGTTCTGAAACCATCGCACGCCATCGAAAATTCCATCGCCGAGATTGGACTCGGTAATTGGGCAAAGACATGCGACGGCGCCGGATCTGGCAAGGGCAACCGTTTCGTGCTCCAGCATCTGCGTGCAGTGGACAAGGCACCACTGACCGTTAACGTCGATGGTGTCCAGCAACCACTCCACAGGCCGCTTGCCCCACGCAGACTGTACTTCTTCCACCTCCGCGACCTGCTCGGCGAGATGCATATGGATCGGGCGGCCGGCAGCAAGTGCTGCGAGTCTGGGCAGGCTTTCTGGTGCAACCGCGCGAAGACTGTGAGGTGCCAGGCCCAGGCAGGAGTCCGATCCGAGCTGCCTCATCGCCCGACTCGCGGATTCAAAGAGGCGCTGAAACCGGTCGTCAGTATTGCCAAATCGAACTTGTCCGGCGCCGAGGTCTCGCCTGTCGCAACCGCCGTACTGATAGTGGACGGGCAACAGAGTCAATCCGATGCCGGTTTGATCTGCAGCCGCGATGATCCGCTCTGACATTTCAGCGAGATTGTCGTAAGGTGTTCCGCCCGGCTGGTGATGCAAGTAGTGAAACTCAACGTTGATCGCGTAGCCAGCTTCGAGCATTTCCATTTGCACGATCGCAGTGATCGCTTCGACCTGATCTGGATCAAGTTGATCCAAAAAGCGGTACATCAACTGGCGCCAGCTCCAGAAGGAGTCGCTCGGGTCGGGACCGCGTCGTTCGGTTAGGCCCGCCATCGCGCGCTGGAAAGCGTGGCTGTGCGCATTGACGGGCGCTGGAAGCAGGATCCCAACAGTGTGATCAACCGGCGCCGAACGCTCCGGCGGCAATTGAACGTCGACACGCCCGATCCGTCCATCTTCGGCGATTTCCAAAGTGACATCGTCTGCCCATCCACTTGGCAACAACGCCTGCGCGGCGAAAATTCTGATCATTGGGTGCTCGATTGACAAGTTTATGTGCATACATATAGGCTAAAAACACAATATAAGCAACGATGGTCCGATGCTGCTGACGAATGCGCGATTGGCGACAATGACAAGCGGCCAGCCTTACGGCTTGATCGAGGGCGGCGCCATCGCAATCGACTGCGAACGTATTGCCTGGGTCGGAGACGCATCGCGCGTTCCTTCCGAACATGCCATTCAAGAGAAGAGGGATCTCGGCGGTCGCCTCGTGACACCTGCTCTGATTGATTGCCATACGCATATCGTCTTCGGCGGCAATCGTGCGCGAGAATTCGAGATGCGCCTTGAGGGCGCCACGTACGCAGAGCTTGCCAAGGCCGGCGGTGGCATTGTGTCGACAGTATCGGCCACCCGAGCGGCTTCGATGGAAGAGCTTGTCCGATCTGCACTGCCGCGTGTTGATGCGCTGCTGGCTGAAGGCGTCGGAACACTTGAGATCAAGTCCGGTTATGGTCTCGATGAAATTGCGGAGCTCAACATGCTTCGGGTCGCTCGCGAAATCGAACGCCGCAGATGTGTTTCCGTGAGAACAAGTTTCCTCGGCGCTCACGCTGTTCCGGCAGAATACTCGGAACGCAGCGATGCCTACATCGACAATGTCTGCATACCCGCGCTTGAGGCGGCACATCGCGAGGGACTCGTTGATGCGGTTGACGGGTTTTGTGAAGGCATCGCCTTTTCGACGGAGCAGATCGAACGAGTCTTTGTCAGGTCGAAAGAGCTTGGACTACCCGTCAAGCTTCACGCCGAGCAGTTGTCGCATTCCGGCGGGTCCAAACTTGCTGCGCGCCTTGGGGCTTTGTCGGCCGACCACATAGAGTACGCGACGGAAGACGACGCCAAGGCACTTGCGGATGCCGGCACAGTCGCGGTGTTGCTTCCCGGTGCGTTCTATACCTTGCGAGAAACGCAAAGTCCGCCCGTCGATGCGCTTCGCAAACACGGTGTCGCCATTGCGCTCGCAACAGACTGCAATCCAGGATCTTCGCCGCTTGCGTCGCTGCTGCTAGCTATGAACATGGGCTGCACCTTGTTCCGGATGACACCGGACGAGGCGCTTGCTGGAGTCACGCGACATGCTGCAACAGCGTTGGGGTTGCACGATGTCGGACAACTGGTTGCCGGAAATCTGGCCAACCTCGCGATCTGGGATGTCGAGCACCCGGCAGAGTTGGCCTATCGCATCGGTTTCAATTCCCTTCATGCGCGCTTTCATCATGGTGAACTCGCGGAGCGGCCGCAATGAACGTCGTGCTGATGCCAGGTGCCGCAACCCTGGATCAACTTGAGACCGTGTGGCGGTCGACGCAAATCGCTGTTGAACTCGATCCGTCGGCTCGGCATGGGATTGAAGCGTCGGCGGAACTGGTGCGATCCGCAGCTTGTGGCGAACACGCCGTTTATGGAGTCAATACGGGCTTTGGTAAACTTGCGACGGTGAAGATTGCACCGCGCGACACAGAGACGCTGCAACGCAACCTCATCCTGTCGCACTGTTGTGGAGTAGGCGAACCGCTGGATCTTCAAACGACTCGCCTCATGATGGCGCTCAAACTGTTGTCTCTCGGGAGAGGCGCCTCCGGCGTTCACTGGCAAACCGTCGCAATGCTGCAGGCGTTATTGGCCGAGGGTGTCACTCCGATCGTTCCCAGTCAGGGTTCCGTTGGCGCCTCCGGCGATCTTGCGCCATTGGCCCATATGACGGCGGTGATGCTGGGCTATGGCGAGGCAACACTTGCTGGTGAGCGCCTGGCAGCTGGCGACGCCCTGGACAAGGCCGGGCTGGAGCCGATCAGTCTTGGACCAAAGGAAGGTCTTGCCCTCATCAACGGTACACAGTTTTCGACCGCGTGTGCGCTTGCGGGGTTGTTCGATGCCTGGCGCAACGCTTCCACGAGTGTCGTCACTGCTTCGCTCTCGACAGATGCGATAATGGGTTCGACCGCGCCGTTGGTGGATGACATTCACACATTGCGGGGTCACCCCGGACAGATTGCCGTTGCCAGGGCGATGCGTCAGATCATGTCGGGTTCGGAGATCCGTGAAAGCCATCGCGACGGCGACACGCGTGTGCAAGATCCGTACTGCATTCGCTGTCATCCACAGGTCGCCGGGGCCGCGATGGATCTGTTGCATTTTGCAGGCCGTACGCTGGAAGTCGAAGCCAACGCTGTTACAGACAATCCACTGGTCCTTGTTGAGCGCGACCGGATTGTTTCCGGCGGTAATTTTCACGCCGAGCCCGTAGCGTTTGCCGCGGACCAGATTGCACTTGCGATTGCAGAGATTGGCGCAATCTCTCAACGGCGTGTCGCCCTCATGGTCGATCCGACACTCTCGTTTGATCTACCGCCGTTTCTCACACGTGAACCAGGCTTGAACTCCGGACTCATGATTGCCGAGGTCACGACAGCGGCGCTCATGAGTGAGAACAAGCATCTTGCAAATCCATGTTCGACTGACTCGACGCCAACGTCTGCCAACCAAGAAGACCACGTCTCAATGGCGGCGCATGGCGCGCGTCGCTTGAAGCCGATGAACCGGAACCTCAATGCGATTCTTGGCATCGAAATGATGTGCGCAGCGCAAGGTGTCGAATTTCGTGCGCCGTTGAAAACCAGCCCTGTCCTTTCGAGGGTGATGGCAACCATACGACATGCGATTCCGATCATCGAAGGGGATCGGTATCTGGCTGATGACATAGCGTCAGCCGCGGCAATGGTTGCGAACGGACATTTGGTCGATGTTGCGGAGTTGGACGGTTATGTGACTGGAGCAGCAGCATGAGTCCGCGAGTGAACTGCAAATTGGAGCATGGCCGATGACGAACCCACGTCACAATGCGCGCGATGTCTTCCCACCGACTGGCTCTGAAATCACGGCCAAGAGTTGGTTGACCGAGGCGCCGATGCGCATGCTCATGAACAACCTGCATCCAGATGTTGCCGAGAGCCCGCACGAGTTGGTGGTCTACGGTGGTATTGGGCGGGCAGCGCGAACATGGCACGACTTTGATCGCATCGTCTCCGAACTCAAGAACCTTGAAGATGATCAAACGCTTCTAGTGCAGTCAGGCAAGCCGGTCGGTGTATTCCGCACGCACACAGATGCGCCGCGTGTTCTGATTGCCAACTCAAACATCGTACCGCATTGGGCCGACTGGGATCATTTCCATGATCTCGATCGCAAGGGCCTCATGATGTACGGCCAGATGACGGCCGGTTCGTGGATCTACATTGGCGCTCAAGGGATCGTGCAAGGCACCTACGAAACGTTTGCCGAAGCCGGTCGTCAGCACTACGGCGGTGACCTGAAGGGCAAATGGATATTGACCGCTGGGCTCGGCGGCATGGGCGGCGCACAACCGTTGGCCGCCGTATTCGCCGGGGCATGCTGTCTGGCGGTTGAGTGCGATCCCTCTCGTATCGACTTTCGCCTGCGCACGAAGTACCTCGATGACAGAGCGGATACGCTCGACGCGGCGTTAGAGATGATAGAGCGTTGGACATCTGACGGAGAAGCCAAGTCGGTTGGTCTTCTTGGTAACGCGGCTGACATCTTTCCCGAGCTCGTTAGGCGGGGCATCAGGCCAGATATCGCAACAGATCAAACGTCTGCACATGACCCGATCAACGGCTACCTGCCGTCGGGCTGGACACTTGCGGAGTGGCGTGACAAGCGCGAAACTGATCCAAAGTCGGTTGAAGCCGCGGCACGCGCTTCAATGAAAACGCACGTTGCGGCAATGGTCGACTTCTGGAACCACGGCGTCCCCACGCTCGACTATGGCAACAACATTCGGCAGGTGGCCAAAGAGGAAGGCCTCGGGAGCGCATTTGCCTTTCCTGGTTTTGTTCCCGCCTACATCAGACCGCTATTCTGCCGAGGTATTGGGCCTTTCCGTTGGTGTGCGCTATCGGGTGATCCGGAGGATATCTATAAGACCGATGCGAAGGTCAAAGAGTTGATCCCCGACGATCCTCACCTTCATAAATGGCTCGACATGGCGCGCGAGCGCATCAGTTTCCAAGGCTTGCCAGCCCGAATCTGTTGGGTCGGCCTGGGGCAACGCCATCGCCTCGGCCTTGCCTTCAACGACATGGTCCGCAATGGAGAACTGGCGGCGCCTGTTGTGATCGGCCGAGACCATCTCGACTCCGGTTCCGTCGCGTCGCCCAACAGAGAAACCGAGGCCATGAAGGACGGATCCGACGCGGTCTCCGATTGGCCGCTCCTTAATGCGTTGTTGAACTGCGCATCGGGTGCGACGTGGGTTTCGATTCATCATGGCGGCGGCGTCGGTATGGGATTCAGTCAGCATTCCGGGATGGTGATCTGCTGTGACGGCAGCGAAAGCGCAGACGCCCGGCTCGCGCGCGTTCTATGGAACGATCCCGCGACCGGCGTAATGCGACATGCCGATGCCGGCTACGAGGATGCGATTGCCTGCGCCCGCGAGAACAAGCTCCGGCTTCCGGGCATCCTCGGATGAGGGTTGTCCAGGATGCATGGCGACAACCAGCCCGTGCCAAGTGATGGGCATTGAGTACGCGTGTCATGCCGGCTGAGCCGTTCTCCATAACAGGGGGTAAGGCGACGGAGTGTATTGGCTCGGTCGATGTTCCCGGCACGCGCGCCGTCGATCGTCAACACGTCTATGACCTCTAAGCGGCAGGGTGCCAGGATATCATGCGCGAAACGTTCGGCGGTGGGGTACGCGCCGGCGTGTTCGGGCATGTCGCGCTTATCAAGATCGCCACAATCGGGGCACCGAACTTCACCGAGACGGTGTCAGCAGATGGCGCACGCGAGGTATTTCACCGTCCACTAGTAGTTCGCGGAGTGCGTTCTGTCGTTTGCGATCTTCACCACTGACACGCTCGTGATGGCGAAGATGCTGCGTCCACGACACTTCCGACCAACTCTCCACGAAGCGTCCAGGTTGATCCGCGTCTTCCATCACGGTCCAACCGTAGCCACCGCCGCGGCGGCGGGCAGCACCAAGCGCCGTTACGCTGTCCAGGAATGCCTGCCGATTCTCCTGCGGAACAATGTATTCGATCTCGATCCGCACGGGATGGTGATCGTTTGCACTGTCGACGACGGGCGGCGCTGGCCAATGCAGCGACGGCGCATGGTCGAGCCCGGCGCCCTGGTTAAGTTTCGAATGCCAAGTCAGCGGGATCATGAGGGCAGCGCCAGCTGCGGCAATGAGCAGTGCGGTGGGCACACCGAACGATGCGGCGACGCTACCCCAGGCCAAACTGCCGAGTGACATCGCGCCGAAGAAGACTGTCAGGAAGATCGACAGCCCGCGAGCACGGACCCACTCGGGCAGGGCCGTTTGCGCTGAGACGTGCAAACTTGACAGCACGGCAATCCAAGACGCACCCGCAAGTAAGCCGGCGACAATGGCAACTCCGCTGATCGGCACGAGTGCAAATACGCCAAGGACGGCGCCTGTGCCGACTGTGCCGGCAGCGACGAGTCGATCCGGGCCAAGCGCATCCTTGATCTTCGGCAAGAGGATTGCACCACCAACGGCGCCGGCACCGATGGCCGCCAGGATCAGGCCGTACAGCGTTGGGCCGCCCTGCAAAACGTCACGCGCGATCAAGGGCAGCATGGCCCAGAGTGCGCTTGCGAATGTGAAAAACGCGGCGGCGCGAATGAGTGTTGCGCGTAGGGGCCCGCTGTTGGCAGCGTGACGCAATCCGACCGCGACGGCTGAGCCGACATGCTCCGGCGGCAGTTTGCTCGTACGGGTTGCCGGAGGGCGCCACCAGATGAGTGCTGCAATGATCCCAACGAAACTCAGAGCGTTCAGCGCGAATGGCGACCAGAGGCCGACGGCAACGATCAGAAATCCTGCAAGTGCCGGACCGATCGCGCGACTGACGTTGATGCCCATCGAATTGAGCGCAATGGCCGCCTGCAGCTCCGGCTTTGGAATGAGTGACGGGACAATCGCCTGCCAGGCGGGGGCCATGAACGCTGCGCCAGCACCAAGCAGGAACGTGAAGAGAAGCAGGAGGGCCGGTGTCATGGCATTGAGCCATACGACGAGCGCAAGACACGCCGCGACAAGGCCCATGAACATGTTGACAACGAGCAGCAGACGCCGGCGGTCGATAATGTCTGCGACTGCGCCAGCGACGAGTGCGAACAGAAAGACGGGCAATGTCGTTGCCGCCTGCACAGCAGCCACCATGACAGGGGACGGCGCCAGCTCCGTCATCAACCAGCCGGCGCCAACATCGTGCATCCAGGTGCCGACGTTTGAGAGGATGGTTGCCAGCCAGAGGATCAGGAACGCCGGGTGGGCCAGCGGGGCCCAGGCAGACGGCTTTGATCGCTTTTCCGGCATTACGTCCGTGCTGCTCATGATCGTGGTCCTTTAGCCCTGCACCACATCCGACCAGTCGTTATGCCGTGCGGCCTGTGCCTTGAAGAAGGGGCAGAGCGGGATGATTTTGAAACCGCCGGCACGTGCCTCAGCGACGACGTGAGCCGCAAGGGCCGCGCCAACGCCTTTGCCACGTAAACTGTCCGGCACGCCGGTATGGTCGACGATGATCAGCGACGACGACGCACGCGAGTACGTCAGTTCAGCGGACTCGTCGTGGCTGGGCACGCGCGCGATATAGCGGCCTTTGCTCTCGCTTGGTTCGTGCAAGATCGTAATGTCTGACATGGCTCGCCCCTATTCATCAGCCGGTACAATGTGCGATTGCACCTTCACTTTCATGCCAGGCAGCAGCGTTCCGCGTGGATTTGCCACGAGCCCCCACGTGGTGAGCAGCCCGGATGTCGGATCAATGGTTGCGCTTTCGAACTCTGCGCGACCGGTTTGCGGATGTTCCGCACCGCTCGGCTCAATAATGGTCAAGCGGATGCGGCCCAGCATCTCGGCAGCGGTCTTCGCACCGGTCATACGCATCGCCAATTGTCGGCTTTCGTGCGGCACGCCGTAGCGCACGCGAACCGGATCGATCCGAACAATCTCCGCAAGTTGCGTGTTGGCTTCCGCTTCAACGAACTGGCCGACTTGAACAATCAGTTTGGTGAGCGTCCCCGCGATGGTTGCGCGAATGACCGTGCGTTCGAGATTGAGCTTTGCGACCGACAGATCCGCTTCAGCCCGCGCCAATGCGGCGCGTGCGATGTCGGCACGTAGTTTCGACTGCCTGGCTGATGCCGCCGCTCCGGTTCCGCGTGCGCGCAGTTTTGCCTGCCGCGCAGCGACGTCTTCAGCCAGTGCGAGCGCAGAAGTGGCCTCATCGCGCGCGGCTTTGGCCTGAACAACTGCAAGCTTGAACACGGCGGCGTCGAGACGGAACAGCGGTTGGCCGACGGCAACCCGGCTTCCCGGCCGTACCAGAACCTCGGATATGACACCGGTTACCCGATTGGAAACGATGACTTTGTGCGCCGGTTCGATGATGCCGGAGAATGAGAAGTGTGGCTGTTTGCCGTCGGCGGCCGAGGCTTTCTGTGGCGTCAAGCTAAGTGCGACGATCATCAGAGTTGCGCCGAGGATATGTCTTTTAAGCATCGTCTTGCGTCCTGAACAGAGTTTGCGCTGTAGCCGGCCTGGGATCGTTTTATTGCGCGCTAGCGTGCCAACTCATTGCATGGGGCTCCCAGGCCATCACAGTGTGCTCAATCTGCTGCGCGTACGCCAGGCGCTCCAAACACGGGAACGGGCGACCAGTCGGGCAGCTCCGGCAGGGGGGCAGGCCCGTGGGCCGCAAACAGGCCGCCTGCGTGGACTATCGTGCCACCGGTCAACGTTAAATCAGAACTGATATCTGGGATCTCATCCAAGGCGACCTCAAAATAGTCGCGGTCCAATACGGCCAGATCGGCAAACTGACCCGGTTTAAGTTGCCCCTTTCTTCCTTGCTCGCGACTGAACCAAGCCCCCGCCGCCGTCCAGTGGTTGAGAGCGTCCGCACGGCTCAGTACGTTTTCTGGCTCCCAGATCGTATCGCCGCCGCGGCCTTTCCCAGAGACCGCCCAGTGGATCGCCAGCCATGGATTGTAGGAGGAGACCCGCGTTGCATCGGTGCCTGCGGCCAGAGGCGTGCCCGCGGCTATCATCTTCTTTACCGGCATAACTTCGCGTAGTGCATCTTGGCCGTAGCGGTCTCGGTAGGCCGTGGCCTGGAAGGCGATGCGGTTCTGGTAGGAGATGCCGCCGCCCAAGCGTGCGACCCATTCCATGGTGCGTTCGGAAATCGTCTCTCCGTGATCGAAGATCCAATTCAGCTCGTCGATGCCTTTGTCGCGACCGACATCTTCAACCACCGCGAGCAAACGACGGGCGCTTTCCTCATACGTACAGTGGAATCGGATTGGCCAACGGTTCTCAAACAGGAACTCAAGGACTGGCCGCAGGTCGTCCTCCATGCGTTTCGGAAGCTCCGGCCGGGGATACGAGAAATCTTCAAAGTCATAGGCTGATGCCACCAGCATCTCACCTGCGCCAACGCACTTAAGATAGTCGTCGCCCTGGCCGGGTTTGACAATGTCATGCCATCGCTTGAAGTCGTCGAGTTCGAAGAGCGGGCGCTGGGCAAATAGCTGGTATCCGATGCGCACGGTCTGCTCGCCCCGGCGGTTCAGTTCACTGATCACGCCATAGTCGTCAGGGTAGTTGAGGAAACCGCCGGCACAGTCCAACGCCGATGTCAGACCAAGCCGATTCAATGCCCGAAAGTAGTGCTTGGTCGAGAGGATCTGCTGCTCGAAGCTGAGTTTTGGCGCCATATCGAGAAGGGCATACAGCGGCTGGGCGTTTGGGCGCGCCAAAACGAGGCCTGTTGGGTTGCCGTTGTTGTCGCGCTCAAGTCGGCCGGACACAAACGGCTCGTAGAAATGACGGTCGATGCCGAGCGCACGAAGTGCGGCCTTGTTAAGCCAGGCACGGTCGTAGAGATGCAGCACATAGACCGGTACGTCAGGGGAAACGGCATTGATCTCATCAATCGTCGGCAGGCGCCTCTCCGCGAACTGGTCTGCTGACCAGCCACCGACGACCCGTATCCACTGCCCCGCTGGGGTACGTCGAGCCTGGGCTTTGAGCATAGCCAACCCTTCAGCAAGCGATGGCGCATTGTCCCAACGCAACTCCATGGCAAAGTTGTTGCCTTGGCGAATGATATGGGTGTGGCTGTCAATGAGACCGGGGATGACCCGTCGGCCCCTGAGGTCAATCGCCGTCGTATCTCGCCCGGCCAGCCGCATGATGTCGGCGTCCGTGCCGACCGCTTCCACAAGGCCGTTGCCAATCGCGATAGCCTGAGCATCCGGCTGTTTCGGGTCGCAAGTTGTGATTTTGCCGTTTGTCAAAATGACATCAGCCATCGTGATAGCTCCCAAGCGCGTAAAGAGAGTTTGGCGGTCAGGCCGGAAGCCGAGGATGGCTTCCGGCTTAGCGCTGACTCGTTAGGTGCTGCGGCTGTCACCGAATGTCACAACCGGTGACCACTCGGGGCTGACGGGTGGCGTGTGGCGCAGGTCGTGTTTCGCGAACGTATCGCGGCCGTAAACCACCTTGCCGTCCAGCACGGTGAGATCCGATTTGAGTTTCGCGATCTCGGCGTCGGTAACGGCGAAGTAATCGCGGTCCAGCACGACGAAGTCGGCGAGCTGTCCAGACTTGATGGCACCCTTGCGGTCAGCGTCGCCGGTGAACCAGGCAGCACCCACAGTCCAGAGCCGCAGGGCTTCATCCCGTGTCAGCAGGTTGTCGTCGCCGTACATGCGTTTGCCGCCACGCGACAGTCCGGTTGAGAGCCATTGCAATGCGTACCAGGGGTTATAGGACGAGACGCGGGTCGAGTCCGTACCGGCGCCAACGGGCACGCCGAGATCGAGGATGCGGCGGAAATTCGGAGTCTGTCGCAGTTTTTCCTCACCGTAGTTCGCAATGAAATCCTCAGCCTGGAACTGTAGGCGGTTCTGTATGGCGATCCCGCCGCCGAGCTTCGCAACGCGCTCCAGGTTGGCTGGCGTGAACGTTTCGACATGGTCGATAAACCAGCCGGGTGCGAGACCGGCGCCTTTGGCCGTTGCTTCGTAAACCGGCAACAGGCGATCGCCTGTTTCGTCGTAAGTGATATGCTGGCGGAACGGCCAGCCCGCCTCTCCCAGAACCGTCATGATCTTCGACTGGATCTCTTCTGCGTCGCGGTCGATGTCAGGACGTTTATCGGCGAAGATCTCGTAGTCATACGAAGCCCAGGTGAGGTTCTCACCCGCGCCAACGAACTTCAGCATATCGTCGCCGTCGCCAGGGCGGATGTCCTTTGTCCAACGTTGATAGTCGGCAAGCTCCCGGCCTTTGACCTGTGGGAACGAGTGGTAGCCGACGCGAACCGTCATCAGCTCGCGTGCATGGAGCCAACGGAACACCTTGTATGGATCGGCGTCCGGGAACTCCATCCCGCCGCCGCCGGCATCGGACACAGACGTGAGGCCGAGGCTGTTCAACTCATCCATGTACTGGATCGAGGAGTTGATTTGATCCGTGAGCGAGAGCTTCGGTGCGCCGGCCAACGTCTTGTACATCAGGAGGCCGGATGGTGCAGCAAGTAGACGACCGGTCGGATTTCCATCCTCTTTCTCAATGATGCCGCCCGGATATGTGGGGTGGTCTGGCTTGTTGTAGGCGTAATACTCGACCGCGCGGCTGTTGAGCAGCGTGAGCTTATAGAGATGGTGGATGAGCACCGGATGCTTCGGCGCGACCGCGTCGAGTTCTGCGACGGTCGGCAGACGCTTCTCCTTAAATTGGAACTCCGAGAAGCCGCCGGCGACGCGGATGAATTGTCCGTCCGGTGTGCGCTCGGCCTGAACGCGCAGCAGGTGTAGTGCCTCTTCCAAGCTGTCTGCACCGTCCCAGCGAACTTCGAGATTGTAGTTCACGCCACCGCGGATTGCGTGGGTGTGGCTGTCGATCAGCCCGGGGATGACACGCTGGCCCTTCGCGTCGACGACTTGGGTGAACGGGCCAATCAGCGCGTTGATGCTCTGGCGGTCACCAACAGCAATGAACCGGCCGTCCTTGGCGGCGAGCGCCGACGCTTCGGGCCGTGCAGGGTCCATTGTCGTAATGCGCGCATTGACAAGGACAAGGTCGGCCGCGCCAGTCTGCGCCAATGCAGGCGTGGCGCCCAGTGCGACTGCGGCAGCAGAACCTGAGAGGAAGGTCCGGCGATCAACAGGGAGTTTCGGGAACTTGCTCATGATCATCTCCATCGACGTTCGGCACGTCGGTCTGTGCCGTTTGGTGCCGGGTACACCTCGGGTATCACCCGGACCTGAGGGAAAGGCAGGTCCGGGCGTTTCTGACCGGCGAGAGTGAGTCATTTCGGTGCCTTTTATTCCGCGGCGGCTCGCATCGCGCTGGCAGGAACCGGTTCAAGGCGGGGGCCGTGCTGTATGCGCTCTGGCGCCTTGTGGACCATGGTGTAGGCGTAGTCGACGCCCATGCCATATGCACCCGAATGTTCTTTCACGAGATCCATAACGGCATCGTAGGTGTCACGGTGGGCCCAGTCGCGCTGCCACTCGAGCAGGACCTGCTGCCAGGTCATCGGCACGACTCCGGCCTGCACCATGCGGTCCATGGCGAACTTGTGCGCGTCCACTGACGTGCCGCCCGACGCATCGGCAACCATGTAGATTTCGTAGCCGGCATCGTGCATGGCGGAGAGGGCAAATGTCGTATTGCAAACCTCTGTCCAAAGACCCGAGACAAGGACTTTCTTTCGCCCGTTCTGAGCAAGTGCATCGCGAACTTTTTTGTCGTCCCAAGAATTCATAGATGTACGCTCGAGCAACGGTTGTTCCGGGAAGACCTCTAGCAGTTCTGGGTAGGTATGGCCCGAAAAGCTGTCGGTTTCGACCGTCGTGATTATCGTCGGTATGTTAAAAATCTTTGCTGCCTTGGCGAGCGCGACGGTATTGTTCTTCAACGTTTGTCGGTCAATCGACTGCACGCCGAAAGCCATCTGGGGTTGATGGTCGATGAAGATGAGCTGAGAGTTTTCCGGGGTGAGGACTTCGAGCTTTTCCTTGCTCATGATGAATGGTCTCCGTTATGCGGGCTGTCGCGCCCGATGCTAACAGTCGAAGACATGGTCGGCTCAATCGGCTACAACAAACGACGAAATCTTTTCCGATAGATTAGCTGGGCTTAACTTCGACAAATGCCGCTCCGCCGACTGCCAGCCCTTGGATCACTTCGCGCCTTCGAAGCCGCTGCACGCCTGTTGTCTTTCAAGGAAGCAGCGACCGAACTATCGGTCACACCGGCAGCGGTCAGCCAGCAGATCCGTGCACTTGAAGACGATCTACAAGTTAAGCTGTTTACGCGCTCGGCAAGGACCGTTGCCTTGACCGAAGCCGGCCGTCGGCTCCAGCCGGCACTCAGTGCAGCCTTCATGCAGATCCGTGACGCAATCGAAGACGTTCGCCCTGACGCGAACAAGCCGCTTCGTGTTGAGTCCAGCAGCCCCATCCTGACCAAGTGGTTGCTTCCGCGGTTGCACCGGTTTGCACAAAGGTATCCAGACCTCGACGTCTCAATATCTTCAGTCAGTCCACTTTCGGACATCCGTACCGATGGCGCCGAAGTGTTCATTCGGTTTTCGCGCGTTCCACACGGTGACTTCTTCAGCCATAAACTGTGCGACGAGTACGCCCTGCCACTGGCAAGCCCCAGCTTTGTCGAGCGGTTGTCGATCCGCGAGCCAAGAGATCTACTGCGCGCACCACTTCTGCATGACACCAGCTACGAGCTTTTCGGGATTGCGTGCAATTGGCCGGTATGGTTCGAGCGTGTCGGCCTTGATCCTAGCGAGGCGACCCGAGGGACGCGTTTCGATAAGTACGCCGCTGATCACGCGATCGATGCTGCCGTCAATGGTGCGGGGATCGTTCTCGGTCGTAGGTTCCTTGCGCGTCTCGATATGATCAACAACCGTCTCGTGTCGCCGTTCGGTCCGGTCATGGCACTCACCGCCAGTTACTATGTCGTTTGCAAAAGGGGCGTGGAGACTGAGCCGAACGTCGCCGCATTCATAAATTGGATTACGACAGAGGCTGCCGTTGGGCAGTACCGCGCGACACGCGATGCTGAGGATGGAGGCAGCGGGTTAGAGATCCAGATCGAATAACAACAGGCGCGCGTCCGAAACCGCCTCGACCGTCAAATCGGTCTCGTGTTCAATTGCGAGGCCGTCGCCATTCGACAGTGTTTCGCCGCCGGATTGAATAGATCCGTCAATCACCTGAAGCCAGGCCCCACGGTTTGAGTTCAGTGCATAGTTCAGTGTTGTGCTCTTGGTCAGCGATGCGCCGTAAAGAATGATGTCTTGGCTGAGCTTTAGTGATCCATCCCGACCATCGGGTGAGGCTAGGACCAGCCACTGCCGATCCCAACTGTCCATCGGAAATGACGCATTCTGATAGGCCGGGGGCAAATCATCGCATCCGGGAATGAACCATGATGTGTAGCTATGCAGCGGCGCGGATGACGATGCGTTGGCAACCGAAAACCGAACGCCGGTGCCACATGTCACACACTGCAAATCGCCGCTTGTCAGCTTTGCGAGACCGCCCAGACTGTCACGATAATCCAGCTCGCCTTCGAGCACGATGGTGACACGTTCCATATTGGCATATTCGCGCGCCGCGTAGCTCGCGCCGGGCAGCATGTGTTCCTCGTCGAGGGCGCGCAGTGGCCCAAACCCCATATGGTTCGGATCGAGGTACTGGCCACTCGAAAATGTATGCCGCGCATCAATCCCGTCATGTTGTGTGCGTCCACGATATTGAGACAGCCTGATCTTGCGCATGCCTTCTGCCATTCGCGACGTAAGTGATGATCTGTCGGAGATGTATTCGTCGTTCTCTTCAAGACAATTGATGCCCAGGTTGACATACTGTCCCGAGAATCGAACAAGTAGTTCATGGACAAGTTTTCGGAGTTGCGCGCTTTCACCGCGGTCGTCGAATCTGGCGGATTCTCGGCGGCTGCACGCGAGCTTGGTCAGTCGCGTTCTGCGGTAAACCGTCTTGTGATCGCGCTGGAAGACCGGTTGGGTGTGCAGCTGCTGCATCGCACGACGCGGGTGGTGTCGGCGACCAGCAACGGCCAAGCTCTCTACGAGCGGGCTCGCCAGGTGCTGGACGATCTAGAAGAAATGGAGACGGCCGTCGGGTCTTCGCGAACGAATCCGGTCGGCAAACTGCGCATGAGTGTCCCATTGTCCTTTGGCGATCTGGATTTCTCAGATCTCGTTGCGCAGTTTCTAAGGGCCCATCCGAAGGTTCAGATCGACGTCAGCTTTGACAGCCGGTTCGTTGATCCTGTCGCCGAGGGATTTGATCTCGTCATTCGCGTTTCTGAGCCGGATGAGACGACGCCACTGGTTGATCATCGCTTGGTCGAACTTGACTACGTGCTCTGTGCGTCGCCGTCTTATCTGAAGTTGCGCAAGGTGCCCAAAGAACCCAGCCAGCTTGTCAATCACCAGATACTTTTTCACAGCCTCCCGGGCCGCGCGGCGTCATGGGCGCTAAGCGGTCCGAATGGTTCCGAAGCGATCGCGTTTTCGCCGCGTCTCGCGGCCAACAATCTTGAGGCGCTTTTGACAGCAGCGTGTGCCGGCCTTGGCGTTGCAATCCTGCCAGAGTACGCAATCCGCTCTGAACTCGCGGCTGGGCGACTGCGGCGCGTGCTGCCGGAGTATCACTTACCAAAGCGCACGCTGCAGGTCATCTACCCACCAGCGCGCCATCTTTCTGCAAAGGTTCGCCACTTCACCGACTTCGTCGCGGCGTGGTGCGGACGAGCGTGAATTCGATGGCAGTTGTCCGGTTGTGGCCAAGTCCACCGCTATGGCGTACGAACTCACATTTGCGGAATTCTCTCAGCACGTCGCGATGTCTCGACAATCTGTGCGATCCGACGTGACCGCGTTTCGGTCCGCTTTGCAATCTTGATCCACCGGAGCACGTTGCGCCGATAAGATGGCGCAGCTTCGAGAAAGAACCGTTCCGCGGCGGGTAACTCTGCTAGTGCACTGGCCAAGTCGTCCGGCATCATGAGGGCATCGACGTCGGCCATGTGATCCCAAAGGCCAAGCTGTTTTGATCGCGCGATTGCGGCGAGACCTGCGGCATGCATGCGTTTCGCATCGATCAGGCGCGCCGCGCGATCCTTGTAGGACTGTGCCCAGGTTTGCGTAAGGCGCGGTGAGATCAGTTGCATGGTGCGGTCGGCGTCGAGCTTCATCCGACGACCGTCGACCCAGCCATACGCGATGAGGGCATCAAGGACCGCACCGGTCGACACGTACCTGTTGCCGGTGTGTTTTTTGAACGTCACGAGCCACACGCTTTCACTCTGCCTGTGGTTCGATTCAAGCCACCTCCACAATGCGTCCACTGATGCAATCTCGATCCGTCGGGGAGTGTCACCTGCTGGCGCAGTTCGTCCTGTCATGTCGTCGCCCCTCTCACACAGAAACGAACGAGATAAAGTGCCGGCACGCCAAAGCCGTGTCCGAGACCCGGGGCAATACACCCCCGGTCTGCCATGCTGTTGCCGGCAGATCATCCTTGACGATCATGTTGGTCAGTTTCAATTCAGCCGCAAAGCGATGATCGGCATGCTCGGCATAACCACGCGGCATCCCCTTCAGTGTGTTGTCGCGCACAACATCGAGCCTGTTCTCTTTCAGGCCTTCGAGCACGCGCGCGAAGGCGTCGGCTTCTGTGATTATGCGATCGCGAATGGGACCGAGCGCCTTGGCATCAAGACCATAGCGACCAAACGCAGCGAAGCCACCGGACGCGTCGAGCTGAAGATAGATGAACCCCGTCCGCTCGCGCTTTTCTCCACTCGGTGTGAGTAGGCCTGAAACATTGGTCTTATAAGGTGATTTGTCTTTTGAAAAGCGTGTGTCGCGGTTCATGCGGAACATGGTGTTTCGGCCGCCGCGGAAGTCCATATGGTGATCGATGAGCTTTGCAGAAATCCCTTCAAGAAGCCGCGCGAAGGGATCAAGCACATGGAGTGTGAACTCACTTCGATGTGCTTGATACCAATCGCGAGAGTTGTTCTGCACGAGGTCTGCGAGAAGTTGGAACGACGTATCGGTGAATCTGACGGACATGGCGCCTGCTCAATCTGGCCGATGAATGTAGCCGTTCGCGAGCGCTATATCGGGCCGTGCGGCCCCGACGCCGCGCGTGCCCTCCTGAGACATGCCCTCAAAGTACATGGTCACAATGCCAACCTCGCCACTTGATGTGATTGAACAGTACCGTACCGTACTAAAGGTATGTCAGTTTGTCTAGCGGGCAATGTGTTTGGTAGATCACATCGCTACGGTCGCTTTGAACGGAACGCTCGATGAGCTACGAGAACGATGGCTATCCACTTGGCAGCCCGCCCGACCGGATTGTGAAGGCCGGTCGTAAGCTCTTTTTTGCGCGCGGCTTCGAGGCCGTCACGACCGACGTCCTAGCCAAGGAGGCTGCCGTCTCCAAGGCAACGCTCTACAAGTACTTTCCGAACATGGGCGCAGTCTTGCGCGCCGTGACGATTGCAGAAGGCGCGACGTTTAAAGCCGGCGTGCCGACCGAAGTCCGGACCGTTGAGGATCTGCGCGCGGCGTTGACGCTCTATGGCACCAACTTGCTCGAATTCTTGAACCGGCCAGAGGTCCTGCAATTTAGCGCTTTGATGTATGAGGAGGCCAGGCGCCATCCCGAAGTGGCTGCACAGTTCTATGAGGCGGCTTACGGGCACACACTTGCGTTTGTCGAGGCGCTTATCGCGCAAGCCCTGCGAAAGGGTCTCGTTGACAAGACTTTGAGCGCCCGAGAGCTGGCCGAGCAGCTCGTCGGCATGTGGGAAGGGATCCCTATGGTCCGCGCGCATCTGGGCGTTGCCGCGAAGCCGTTCCCTCAGCCGCGTGTGTGGTCCGAGCGATGCGTTGCGACACTTCTGGCTTAAGGGGCGGATCGACGATCTGGGACGCATGGCGAACCCGTCGTACGTTCACTCGACTTATGCCCCGCTTAAGGCATCGACCGCTTTTGCGACAGACTGCGAGCAAGCTTCCCGCGTCGCATTCTGGCCAATTCGGACTCTTCATCTATGGCAAGCACCTTGATGGTTCGCACAGTGCCGTCGGTGAGAGCAGGTCCATGCCCCCCAATGGCCGCCATGCCCCGTCTAAAGCGAATGGCGTAAGCAGCACGCAACTGATCGTGTCACTCCCTGATAGATCGCTCAGCTCTATCGTATCGGTCGTCGGCGATCCGATCGGCGCCGAGACCACGCATCGCCAGATCGCTAGATACTCAGACTCTTGAACTCTGTCGGTAGAATGGTTCGAAGCTGTCCGGTGCAATGTAGTCGCGATAGAATGCGGCTACATGCGGCAGGAGTGCTTGCGAGAGTTCTCGCCTTTGCACCTCTTCATCTGAGAGCGCTGACGACAGTTCGTCGTGCAATGCCTGCAAGGCAGCAGTTCGGTCGACCCGTGTGAAGACTCCGTGCCGGTAGATAATCTCGCCAGCACATATGACGGTCTTGACCGTATCCGACTTCGCACGTTGAACGACCGCATCGAGTGTACTGGTGTTTGCATCTAGATACGGGAAAGCGATCGCGTCCCAATCGATCAAGATGAGATCTGCGGCCTTTCCAACTTCGAGCGAGCCGATCTGGTCGCCATAAGGCGTGGTCCGCGCGCCGCCTTGTGTTGCCATCCGAAGGACTTGCGGCACGGTCGGGATATCCGACGGATCGAGGCCCGGCACTCTATGAACGCGCAATGCCAAGCGCATTTCCTGCAACATGTCGCGGTCATCATTGATGCCAGCCTCGTCCATGCCAAGCGCAGTTTCAATGCCTGCCGCTTCGAAAGCATTCAGGGCCGCGACTCCTGATCTGAGCCTGAGATTTGATGAGCAGTTGTGGCAAATGCATGTACCTGTTTCCGCAACCCGCTCGATGTCGCTCTCCGTCAGCCAGACGCCATGCCCGAGCGTTAGGTCTGGTCCCAGCATTCCGAAGCGGTCGATGTACTCAAGAGCGGTGCAGTCCCCACGATGCTGCGCGTAGGCCTTCTGATAAGCCGTTTCCACCAAATGCATGTGCATTGGGACATTGAACGAGCGAGACGTTTCAGTGAGCATCTCCAGTGCTTTGTCAGAGCACCAGTGCAGGTTGGCTGGTGCGAGTTGGACACGTACGCGCTCTTTCTCATTATGCCGACGATGGAGATCGCGAAACAGAGCGAGACTATCCTCAAGGCTAAGCTGGAAGCGGGCAAACCAACTGCGCATTGGGTCCCGCAGCTTTTCTGGTAGGCGCGCAATAAACGCTTCGTCGGATTCGTACACGAGACGGTTTTGATCACGCGTCGCGTACGCATAAGAAACGCGCATGCCAATGTCGTGATAGGCCTGGATGACCTGGTCACATTTATTGACAGCTTCGACAGGTGTGCCTGGCACCCAACTGTGCAGATGTTGGACGGTGGTTACGCCCGATGCGATCATCTCGAATGCCGAGTAGAGCGTGTCGAGGTACAAGTCGACATTACGCATCACCATCCGCGTCACGAACCAAAGCTCCAGCGGCATATCTGGTGAGCCGAGCTGCACGGGCGTTAGCCCAATGTGGTGATGCGCGTTGACGAAGCCCGGTAGCACGACCTCGTTCCCTGAGCCTATGACTTCCGCGTCCGGATGGTCGTGTGACAGCTCTGAAAACGCGCCGATACTCGCGACCAATCCGTTGTCGATGAGAAGCGCACCTTCCGCCACTTCCTCAACCCGTTCGCGATCAATCACACGCGTTATGAGTAATCGGCTACGGACAATCTTCTTCGTCATCTCTCATTTCCAAGGTTGGGCCGGCAAGCCGCGATCAAAACACGTCTCGAATGCGACACGTCTGTGTCGCACATTGAACCGCGGCCTTGGCATGACCTTTCCCCGAACGTACCCGCCAATTGCATTGCTCTGCCAGCGCGAGAGGCGCGCAAAAATTAAACGGAGTTTGCCTAAATCTTTGACTTGCCCGGATGAAGCATAGGTCCAAAGTTTAGAGTGCAGATGAGTAAGCGCTCATTTTGACGCGATGTTTTGATGGATCGGGGGCACCGGTGTTGGACGGCTCGACAGCAAACGTACAACGCGACGTTGGGGCTGACGAACGCACAACAGAGACCGGCCACTCGGTTGATCTCGATGGCGTAACGCATCGATACGGTAGTTTCGTCGCCGTGAACGACGTGTCGCTGACGGTCGAAGCGGGAGAGGTTCTCGCACTACTCGGGCCATCGGGTTGCGGAAAGACAACCTTGCTCAGGATCATATCGGGGTTTGTCGAACAGACCGCAGGTTCGGTCCTCATCGATGGGCGATCCATTGACCACCTGCCACCAAACTTGCGGCGCGTTGGGATTGTGTTCCAAAGCTACGCACTGTTTCCGCATATGACTGTCGAGGAAAACGTTGCTTACGGTTTGAAAGCGCGCGGAACCGCCAAGCTCGCCACAAAGTCTCGGGTCGAAGAGCTTCTCGAGACCGTCCAACTTGGTCCCATGGCGCGGCGCCTGCCCCGCGAACTGTCGGGCGGCCAACAGCAGCGAGTCGCACTGGCACGTGCATTGGCCGTCGAACCGTCGGTCCTGTTGCTCGATGAGCCGTTCAGCGCGCTCGATAAAAACCTCCGACTCGACATGCAGATCGAGCTGAAGCGCTTGCAAAGACAGCTGGGTTTGACGGCCATTCTGGTGACTCACGATCAGGATGAAGCCATGGGTGTGGCCGATCGGATCGCGGTGATGAACGAGGGCCGTGTGGAGCAACTCGATACCCCGGTCAACGTCTATGACTGTCCCTCGAGTCTGTTCGTCAGTGGGTTCATCGGTACGACGAACCAATTGTCGGGCCGGGTTGCAGCCACGGGTGAGACCATTGATGTCGCGCTGGATGTCGGCGGCATCGTTCCAGCCATTTGCAATGCCGCCGTGGCCACTGGAGATGCGGTCATCCTGACCGTCAGACCTGAGCAACTCGAACTCTACGAAACCGAGGCAACGGACCGCTGGGCTGTCCGGCACAGATTGTCCGTCCCGGCTGGCGCGCAGGTGATCCACGAACTCGAAGCGTCCGGCTCAACCGTTCTCAAGGTGATCGCGCCAAGGATTGGGCAGGTCGCAGATGCCCTCGAGGCAGGCTGGTGCGGTCTTCGCGCCGGCGCACAGCCAACCGCTTTCCCAATGTAGCTCTGTAACTTGGAGAGGTGACGATAGTGCGTACGAACAAGATCCATCGACGGACGTTCTTGGCCGGAAGTGCCGCTGTGGCCGGAGCCACCATGTTGCCTCGGTCCGCTCTCGCGAGCGGCTCGTTGACGGCCGCCACCTATCCAGGCACGTGGGATCAAACCTACCGAACAATTGTCGCGCCTGCGCTCAAAGCGAAACACGGAATCGACCTCAGCCTCGAGCCATTGTGGGCTGTTCAGCAGGTGACAAAGGTTGCTGCGTCGCGCGGGCTGGCGCCGTTTGACGCCATGGTGCTCGACCCCGGTCCCCGCGCTGCCGCGATCGACAAGGGCATGTTCGAGAAATTCGATCCGAGTAAGCTGAAGAACGCGAGCAAAATCCCTGAGGGCTACGCTGACGAATACGGTGTTGCGGTCAACGCCCAGATTGTTGGCATCGTCTACAACCCGAAGAAGCTTCCCAAACCGAAGAGTTGGACAGACCTCTTTGAAGAGCCCTACGTCTCGCGGCTCGGTCTGACCGGGTTCCAGACGACCTATGGCACGGTCTCTCTCATCGAGATGGCGAAGCAGTTTGGTGGGTCAGCTACCGACGTTGAGCCGCTCTTCAAAGAGCTGAAGAAAATCCTCCCGAAGGTTGCCGCAATCACGTCGCCGAAGGCGCTCCCTGGATTGTTCCAACAGGGGCAGTTCGACGTGACCTATACAAACACGAACAACGTCGCGACGCTGAAAAGCAAAGGTGTCGACATTGATATCGCTTTCCCCGAAACCGGCGCGATCACGTTCATCACGTCGCTGCACATTCCAAAGGGCGCCGAGAACATGGATGCGGCGTACAAGTATATCGACACGGTTCTCGACGCGGACGTTCAAGCGGCAATGATGAAGCCGCCGGCGAACTTTATACCGGTCAACAAGGACGTAAAACTTGAGGGTCTCGATATCTCGAGCCTCGATGAGCTGAGCAAGTTTGCGACGCATGACTGGTCCGTGATCAATCCGCAGCGTGCGTCTTGGATCGAGCGGTTTAATAAAGAGATGACGAAGTAAGCGCGCACAGTGGCAACCACGACAAACACGCCTGAAGCGGGTGCTGCCGCATCGCGACGCTACAGCTTTCGTGGTGCAACACCCGCACGGCCCGAGTGGAGCCTCACGGCTCCGCTCGGGAGCATGTATCTGATATTCTTCATTGCGCCATTCTTGTTGCTGCTCTGGATCAGTTTTCACAATGACAACGAGCTGACGCAGCCCGGACTTGATAACTGGATCAAGTTTCTTGGCGACCCGTTTTACGTCGAGGTTGTCTTCAAGACTTTGCGGCTCGGTCTCTTGACCGTCATTGCGACCACGATCCTTAGTTATCCGATTGCTGTCATCTATTATGAGTCCGGAGTGCGGATCAGGAAGATCATGCTGTTCATGATCATTCTTCCGTTGCTGCTGTCGGTGGTCGTGCGGACATTCGCCTGGATCGCGATTTTATCGCGTGAGGGCGTCGCGAATGCGACCCTTCAGGGGCTGGGCCTGACCGACGGGCCCATCTCGCTTCTGCAAACCGAGTTCGGCCTGATCCTGTCGCTGATGCAGATCGAGATGCCGCTCATGCTGTTGCCGCTGATTGCCGTCATGCAGCGCATCGACCCGCGCATGATTGAGGCATCGCGCGCGTTGGGTGCGTCCCGCTGGCGGACCACATTGCAGGTGCTGATCCCTCTCAGTCTTCCGGGCTGGATTGCAGGTGCGACGCTTGTGTTTGCCAGTTCGACAACGGCGTTCATTTCGCAATCCGTCATTGGCGGACAACGGCTGATCTACCTGCCGGCCGTGATCTATCAGCAGTCCATGGTCATCTATAACTGGCCGTTTGCTGCCGTCGCATCGATCATGCTGCTGGTGTCCGTACTTGGGGGCATCTTCCTGATCGCGGCGGTTGGGCGATGGATTTCGCGGGAGGCCTCGTGATGGCGCGCCGTCGGACTGCATCTGATGTGAGCCATGACATTGTTATCGGGGGGATTGCGCTCGTCGGAACAGTAATTCTGATTGGTCCGGTGCTCGTGGTCTTGATCACGTCCCTTTCCACGTCGCAAGCGCTGAAGTTTCCGCCGCCAGGGTTTTCGTTTCAGTGGTATGAGGCGCTGTTCGATACTCTTCAGTCGCGGCAGATCCATATCGCAGCGTCCAACAGCTTTACGGTTGCGTTGTGGGCAACCGCATGCGCGACAGTCCTGTCCGTTCTTGCCGCCGTAGCGATTGCGCGTGTGAGGTCGCCGTCAGCGCGTGCGCTTGAAGCCACGTTCATGGCACCGTTGATTCTGCCGGCGCTGTCGTATGGTCTTGCGACGCTGATGTTCTTTTCCCTCCTTGGATATCGGCCCTCGCTCTTGTTACTGACAATTGGCCATCTCATCGTCATTGCGCCATTTGTATTCAGGACGACGCTCGCCAGTTTGACTCAACTCGAACCGTCGTTGCTGGAGGGGTCAGCAAGTCTTGGCGCGAACCGATTGTACACGTTCCGCCGCGTCACGTTGCCGATCATAGCGCCTGGGATCGTCGCGGGGGCATTCCTTGCGTTCGTCAATTCGCTCGACAATGTGCCGGTGTCTCTGTTCCTGACGAACGCACGAACAGACATGCTCCCGATCCGGATGTGGGGTATGATCGAGAGCACGCTCGACGTCCGCGTCGCCGCGATTTCCGGATTGTTGATCGTATTCGTTTTTGTTTTGATGGTCGCACTCGACAGGCTGGTCGGGTTCACGCGGCGCGTCGGCGGAGACTAAGGGCGCAATGCACCATGACTGACGTCCCCATATTGCTTGCGGAACCAATCTCACCTGAGGCCTTCGCAACCTTCGGAGTTGTCTTGGCTGCGCCGTCCGAACTTGGCCGCATCTATTATGATCAGGGCCTCACGAATACACGGCCGAATGCGTCCGCCAGCATCTCGATTGCTCATATTGCTGAGACCCGGTCCTTGACTATCACAGCCGTCGAGATGGAGCGGCATGCGTTCTCGTCGCAAAGTTTCATTCCAATGGACGTGTCCCGTTACTTAATCGTCGTGGCGCCGCATGATGTGAACGGTACACCAGATGCGCAACAGGCGAAGGCATTCATCGTGCCCGGCGATGTGGGGATTACATATGGTGCTGATGTCTGGCACCACCCGATCACCGTACTGGACCGACCCGCAGTGTTCGCAGTCCAGATGTGGCGCGACGGGACAGCGTCGGACGAAGAGTTCGTGAAGCTCGAGCGGCCATTTCGGATTGACCTATCCGAGTCAAAGTAAAGGACGTGCTTATGGCTTACGATCGCGACTTGATCGGTTACGGCGAGACGCCGCCTGATCCGAAATGGCCGAACGGCGCGCGGCTCGCCGTCAACTTTGTTATGAATTACGAAGAGGGGTCCGAGCCATCAGTCCAGGACGGCGAAGATCATACCGAGATTGGGCTGACGGAAGCCCATGGGCTCGGGCAGGATTTTGGAGGCGGCCGCGACCTTGCCGGAGAGAGCTTGTTTGAGTACGGCAGCCGTGTCGGTTTCTGGCGACTGAAGCGCCTGTTTGACGAGCGCGATCTGCCAATGACGATCTTTGGATGCGCGCTCGCATTGGAACGGCATCCACCAGCTGCGAAAGCCATTCAGGACGCGGGCTATGATGTCTGCTGCCATGGCTGGCGCTGGATCAAACACTGGGAATTGAGTGAGACTGAAGAACGCGATCATATCGCGAAAGCTGTTACCTCACTCGAGCAAACCGTCGGGGCACGCCCGCTTGGCTGGTACTGCCGCTATGGTCCGAGCGTGAATACGCGCCGGCTGGTCGTTGAGGACGGCGGCTTTCTGTACGACAGCGACTACTACGGTGACGAGCTGCCATTCTGGAAGACCGTTGATGGAAAGCCGCACCTGATCATCCCATATACGTTGACACATAATGACACGAAGTTTGCCGGATCGGTTGGGACTTCGGATGATTGGTTCGCCTTTGTCCGTGACGGCTTTGACATGCTGTACCGCGAAGGCGCGACACAGCCGAAGATGATGTCGGTTGGACTGCACATACGCCTCATCGGGCACCCTGCGCGGGCCGTTGCTCTGGAACGCTTGCTTGACCACATGCTGAAACACGAGGGGGTCTGGATTACCCGGCGCGCGGATATCGCGAAACACTGGATTGCAACACATCCCTATCCGGGCAAGGGACTGAACGAAGGATAATGTTGGGGGCAGGCGCGTGCGCGCTCAGATGAGTGATGCCACGGCCGATCGGACAGCCTCTGGAATCGGCTGGACAAGAGGCACCGTCATTATCGAGGACAGTTCGCGTGCCGACGCGGCGAGTGGACCACCTCCTATGATGACGGCTTCCGCGCCGCCAACATCGACCGCCATGTCGATTGTGTCTGCCAGTTCGTCGCGCTGACGCAGCGGTTCTGCCGCGAGGGCTGACGGATCCGTTTGCGTCACGAATGTCCCGCAGTACTTGTCAGCCAATCCCAGCTGTTCTGCAATGCGATCAATTCCTTGCACTAGTCCGGGTGTCGTCGTCGCAACCGCGAAGCGTCGTCCACCTCTGGATGCTGTGCGCATACTTTCGGCGCCAATACCGAAAGCCCGAGCGGGAAAACATGTCTCCGCAACTTCAAGCCCCGGATCGCCAAACGCTGAAACAATGACCGCATCGGGCTTCTGGTTCCGTTGGTCGGCAAGCTCGTGCACGATGGACGCGACGGTTGATCGGGCGTGTTCGAGCTCCTCCATGTCGACGATCATCTTGGGACCACTTCTCGCTGTATGTTCTGCGATCCTGATCAGTGTAGCCGGCGCCAGCCGTCGAACCGCATCTTGAGCAATGCGCACCATCGTTTCTGTCGTTTGCGGGTTCGTATTGGGATTAATCAATGCGATCGAACGTTCAGGCATGGGCATTCGCCTACGTCATGCTGAGCAAACAGGCACTCATGTTGAGAGCTGCGACTTGGCGTGTGCTGCAATATCAATCCGTCGCGCCAGCCAGAATTGATCTCGCAAAGCGTTGAGCTGCTCGAAAATCTGATCAACTGCGCGGTATCTTGCGGGGCGGCCAGAAATGCGCAAGTGCAATCCGATATTCAGCAGGCCGCTTTTGCCACGCGCCGCCTCGGGCAGCATGACAGCCAAGGCATCGCCCACATATTCGGAGAACTCGGTCGCACGGTTGAAGCCATTGGGGTGGAAGAACTTCATATCGTTTGTGTCGAGCGCATAGGGAAGCACGAGCAGGTCCGGGAAATCGGAATCGCGATAGGGCAGATCATCGTCGAACGCGTTTGATGTATAGTGGAAGCCGCGGGCGGCCAGCAGTTTGCGCGTCCAGATGCTCTCGCTGCCGCGGCAGAAGAAGCCGAGCGGCGTCTCGCCGGTTGCCGTCGAGATCGCTTGGACTGCGCGATCGAGGTCGCTGGCCTCGTCAGCTTCTGTTTCATAGTCGGAGTGCGGCCGCCAACGCCAACCGTGGCATGCAGCCTCGTGACCGCGTTCAACGGCGGCCCGCGCAGGGCCCGGTGCACGCTCGACCGCGCGACCGCAGAAATAGAAGGTTGCCGGAATGTGATGCCGATCCAGGCCGTCCAGGATTCGCCAAAACCCAGCCCGCGTTCCATACGCAAAAATCTGCTCCTGGCCGATGTCGCGCGTTCCGTCGGTGACCACGCTGACGACTTCGCCAATTCGCTCCGAGCGAGCATCGCCGTCGCCGACCTGAAGCTCTGCACCCTCTTCGAAATTGACGACGACCGAGACGGCCAGCCGCGTGCCATTTGGCCAGACGATATCCGGCGGTTCACTGCCATAGCCGACGAGGTCCCGAAGCATAGGCTCCAATTTGTACTTCCACCGCGCAAAGTCGAAACAGCATAACCAGCTCGTTGGTGAATTGACAGCGCTTGGTCGCGATGTTTCGGCGGAAACAGATGCTGAAACTGACTGTCTCGATCGCGTGCGGCCAAGCCCGTTGTGCTACGTCATTTGACGTGACCGGAGTCTAGGGTTCCCGATTTCCGGCAAGCCTCTGCAACCGGCCGCCAGCTTGTTGCATTCTGGCTCGCTTGGACGAGGACCGACTGTGACTGCCGTTGAGGGGACGGCGGACACCCGGCACACAAGAAATCCACCTCTCTCCCAAGTCGACACGCGGGCTGTACTACCGTTCAACAGGACGGTTCGTTTTCCAGACTTGGTTGTGGACCAGATCCTACAAGCATGGAACCGCCCGTTCGGTGTTCCGGCGGCCTGGACCGCGACGCTCAAAGCTGGATCGATCCCACAGGATCGATGACATCACCCAATCGATTGATAGTGAATCAATTTTGCTCTGACTGAGCCTTTCTGCTACTGGAGCCAAAGCCGTCTTGATTGGTCGAAGCGCCTTGGTTAGGCGGTTCAAAGGCTTTCAGTGTAACCCGGGACTTCAAACTTGTCGGCACGATAGTGGGTTGGGACGACGAGAGGCATCTCGTGGCGGCCGAGGCTGTTATCTAACTGTCACATGTTGCGATTAGACGGTGGTGTCCTTAGTTCATGGAGATACCTAGATGCGCATTTCCAAACGCACTTTGCTTGCTGGTCTCGCTGCGATCGCTCTTGCGTTCGGCGGTAGCACCGCAAGCGCCCTCGACAGCCGTTACACGGACGCGGATGGCGATCTGCTGGCTGACATTCCCACTGATGCATCCAAGCTTATAGATCCAGCCACGCTCGTCTTCGCATACACGCCAGTCGAGGACCCGGCAGTCTACGCTAAGGTTTGGGACGGCTTTCTGAAGCACATGGAGACAGTGACGGGGAAAAAAGTCCAGTTCTTCCCGGTCCAGTCGAATGCGGCGCAGATTGAGGCGATGCGTGCCGGCCGCCTCCACATCGCTGGCTTCAACACCGGATCCAACCCGCTCGCCGTGGCCTGCGCCGGCTTCCGGCCGTTTGCCATGATGGCGCGTGCCGACAACACGTTCGGATATGAGATGGAGATCCTGACATATCCGGGCTCAGGGATTGAGAAGGTCGAAGACATCAAGGGTAAGAAGCTGGCGTTCACATCCGAGACATCGAACTCTGGCTTCAAGGCACCTTCGGCGATTCTGAAGAGCGAGTTCAACATGACGCCCGGCCGCGACTTTGAAGCCGTCTTCTCCGGCAAGCACGATAATTCGATCCTGGGCGTTGCGAATAAGGACTATCCAGCGGCCTCAATTGCCAACTCAGTGCTGAACCGCATGATCGCCCGTAAGGTCATCAAGCCCGAGCAAGTCGTCTCGATATACAAGTCGCAGACATTCCCGACGACCGGCTACGGCGTGGTCCATAACCTGAAGCCGGAGCTTCAGGACAAAATCAAGGAGGCGTTCTTCAGCTTCCCGTGGGAAGGCTCCGAGCTCGCGAAGGAATTCGAAAAGTCAGGTGAAGCCAAGTTCATCAAGATCGAACACAAGAAGGACTGGGACGTCGTCCGCAAGATCGACGCCGCCAACAAAGTACAATACACCTGCAATTAATGGCAGTGGATCTGGCGCGAGAGGAGCCGTTCGATGCTTCGTGTTGAAGAGCTCGTCAAGCGTTATCGAACTGGAGACGTCGCCCTGCGCGGCGTTTCCTTCAATGTAGAGGCAGGTGAGATTATTGGCTTGATCGGCCCGTCCGGAGCCGGCAAGTCCACACTGATCCGCTGCGTCAACCGCCTTGTCGAGCCGACATCGGGCCGAATCTGGCTCGGCGACTTAGAGCTAACCGCACTGAAAAAATCCGGATTGCGAAAGGCGCGTCGGCGAATCGGCATGATCTTCCAGGAGTACGCTCTGGTCGAGCGCCTCAGCGTCATGGAGAATGTTCTTTCCGGCAGGCTCGGCTTTACCCCTTTTTGGCAGAGCTACCTGCGCCGCTTCCCGCAGACCGATATCGACCGAGCATTTGACGTACTCGACCGCGTTGGGCTGATCGACCAGGTCGACAAGCGTGCCGATGCGCTGTCGGGTGGCCAGCGTCAGCGCGTCGGCATCGCGCGCGCGCTCGTTCAGGAGCCGGAAATCCTGCTTATCGACGAGCCGACGGCAAGTCTTGATCCAAAAACGTCGCGCCAAGTCATGCGGTTGATAACAGAGCTATGCCGCGAACGACAGCTTGCTGCGATCGTAAACATTCACGATGTCGCACTCGCTCAGATGTTCCTGCCGCGCATCGTTGGCTTGCGGGCGGGACAGATCGTCTATGACGGACGCGGTGATGCGATGTCGTCCACGGTGCTGACCAGGATTTACGGTGAAGAAGACTGGGCCAAGTCCTCTTCACTCGCATCTGATCCTGAAGACGCGGAGGACGATCTTCCACCGACACCCCCGATGGCAGACGCCACTGTCCGTGCCGTGGTCCGGTGACGATGGACGCAAACGCTTCCACAATGGCAGAGCCCGCGCCGCGTCGCTGGCAACAGCCGAAGCTAATCGAAGCCACTTGGCTGCGCTGGGCAATAACTGTTGCTGTCCTGCTTTACCTCGCCCTCGCCCTTGGATCCATCGACGCCAACTGGACCCGGGTCATCGAAGGGATAGGCCGCGCGGGGCAACTGTTTGCGGGTTTCTTGACGCCAGACTTCTTGTCCAGGTGGGGCGACATCCAGGTTGGCATCATCGAAAGCCTGACGATGACGGTGACGTCCACTGTCGCCGGCGTCCTTTTATCGGTACCGATCGGACTCGGCGCAGCCCGCAACATTGCGCCACTTTGGCTCTATGCCCTATGTCGCGCCATTATTGCGATTTCCCGGACCTTTCAGGAAGTGATTATCGCGATCTTTTTTGTGGCTATGTTCGGCTTTGGTCCGTTTGCTGGTTTCCTGACGCTCTCCTTTGCGACAATCGGTTTTCTAGCAAAACTGCTGGCCGATGAGATCGAGGAAATCGATCCTGCCCAAGTCGAGGCTGTCCGTGCAACCGGTGCCGGCTTTTGGCAAGTCATAGATTATGCCGTCTCGACCCAGGTCATGCCACGGCTGATCGGCCTTACGCTTTATCGCGTCGATATAAATTTCCGAGAGTCCGCCGTCATTGGAATCGTGGGGGCTGGCGGTATCGGTGCAACCCTCAATACAGCCCTCGACCGCTATGAGTTCGACAGCGCGGCAGCGATCCTTATGCTGATCATTGTGATCGTTATGTCGATGGAATACATGTCGAGCTTCTTTCGAAAATGGATTCAGTAATGCCGGTGATCACATCCGAAAACGGGTCACCGAAGAGCTGGACCGTTCGAACGTACGGCCAGCGGCTACTGACTTGGCTTGGCTGGCTATCACTGGTGGCGCTCACTGTCGTCTGCTGGCGGGTTATGACCGAGGGCACGATCTGGGCATTCGTGTACGATGCGCCACGGCAGGCCGCTGACATCTTTGGGCGCATGATCCCGCCCCGCTGGGCCTACGCTGACAAGCTCTGGCTGCCCTTATGGGACACCATCAACATCGCCACCTTGGGCACAGCGCTCGCGATCGTGATGGCCACGCCGCTTGCCTTCCTGGCTGCGCGTAACACGACGCCCAGCCCAACCTTCATCCGGCCGATCGCACTTTTGATCATCGTATCGTCGCGTTCCATTAACGCGCTGATCTGGGGGTTGCTGCTTGTTGCTGTCCTGGGCCCTGGCGTGCTCGCCGGCATTATTGCCATCGCCTTCCGTTCAATCGGCTTCATCGGCAAACTGCTCTATGAAGCAATCGAAGAAATCGACCAGCGGCAGGTGGAAGCGATCACGGCGACGGGGGCCAGTGGCCCGCAGGTGATGGCCTATGGGATTGTCCCGCAGGTCTTGCCGGCGTTCGCAACCATTTGTGTGTTCCGTTGGGATATCAACATCCGCGAGTCGACCGTGCTCGGTCTCGTCGGTGCGGGTGGCCTCGGATTGGCTCTCGAGTCATCACTCAATACGCTTGCCTGGCCACAGGTCACGCTAATCCTGCTGATGATCCTGGTGACCGTTGTCATCAGTGAGTGGATCACGGCCCGCGTCCGGCGAGCGATCATTTAACCTGCAGTCACGCGAGACAGCGACCGTTGGAGATCCAGAAACAAGCGCGCAATCCGGCGCCACAACAGCTCATTTCTGCCATCTCAGACGTGCGCATCGACTGCGACTACAAACACGAGCCGGGTTGGCAAACAGTCGTCGGGCCAGCGTGTGCCTCTGCCTCGACATGTCATGCGGAGGAAAAGCGTGAATGTGGTGCCTGGATGAGCAGAAATGGCCCTAAGCCGCTTCTTGGCCAAGCGCAGGGCGATGTCCGCTTAGATGCGGTAGAGCAGACGCGCGCTCATTGCGTCGAGCATATCCCCTCATCACCCGAAGCCGAAGACCTCAGTCTGAGCGGATAACGTCGGCTCTCCAAGTGTAATGCAGACAAAGCTCCGGGTTCGTACCTGTTGCGCTTGACGCGGCTGACCGGGACGTGCAGTCCGCCTCAAACAACATGCTGTGCACAAGACAATACACGAAGCAATTCTTCATCCGTCAGGCACATCCGGCAGCGGCAGCCCTTTGGACAACGCCGTCGCAAACCCTTTGAAAAGGGCGTCGATTTCAGCTTCCGGTCGCGCGCCGATCATCACTCCAAAGAAGTTGATTGAAAACGATATGTGCATCACCCCTGCGAAGATCAGGTTGATGTCCATGTCGGAAGCAACCTGTCCGCGATCCTGCAATCTCGTCACGCGTTCGCGAAAATTGGCGTCCGCCTTCCCGTCCAAGTGTTCCGAACCGCGTTTGCGGAAGCCCGCATCGATGGCGGATCGGCTAATGATGAGCCGGATGATCTCTTCATTCTCTAGGTCCTCACGCAACTTGGCGTGCAGGTAGTTGTAGATTTCATCGGCAAGGCTCTCTTGCGGCGGATAAGGCAGTTCACCTTCTCGGCGTGCCGCCACAAACTCATCAGTTACCGCAACAAAAAGTCCTTCCTTCCCTCCGAAATACCGGCTGATGAGCGCGAGGTTCGCCTGCGCCACCTCCGCAATCTCGCGGAGCCCTGCCGCGTCATATCCGCGCCGGGCGAACACCGTGCGTGCGGCCGCGAGAATGCGCGCCTCGGTCGCCGCACGGTCTTTCACGGTGCCTCTCTTCGTCTTGGTGTGCGCTGATTTTGCCATGTCAACAAGTGTTTACATTAAGGGCGTAGCCGCGTAAAGAAAACGAATGTTTACATTGGTGCGCGTCATGCGGAACGTCCTCGAAGGAGACGTAATGAGCACAGAAATCCCTAAGCAATCGCCTGCGCCCCTCAAAGTGGGCATGCTCATCTATCCCGGCTTCACGCTGCTCGATCTCGCGGGGCCGCAAGCCGTCCTTGGCATGCATGCGGAAACCTACTTGGTCTGGAAAACACTGGACCCTGTGCCAAGCGATAGCGGACTCACGCTGAACCCGACACACACGTTCGCTCAAGTGCCGGACCACTTGGATGTACTGTTCGTGCCCGGTGGGTTAACGACAAACGCTCAAATGGCTGATGATGAGGTGCTCGACTTTGTGATCGAGGCAGGTGCAACGGCACGCTATGTCACGTCCGTG
>JBCDAH010000028.1:0-39003 GCA_039186015.1 Pseudomonadota bacterium | reverse complement strand
CGGGCAAGAGCTGCATTCGACAGATCCCAGATGACTTGATCGATCACTGCGTGCGATCGGGCCAATTCACGCCAACAACCCATTTTGAACGGTTATCCGAGTGCGATGCCATTCTCATCGCGGTTCCGACACCGTTGACCAAGAACCGCGATCCAGATCTCACGTTCGTCATCAGTACGGCGGAGACAATTTGCGGGAACCTGCGTTCCGGGCAACTGATCATCCTCGAATCGACGACGTGGCCGGGTACGACGGATGAGGTCGTAAAGCCGATTCTCGAGAGCGCTGGTCTGCGGTCCGGGCAAGACTTCTTCTTGGCGTTTTCTCCAGAGCGTGAGGATCCAGGCAACGCCTTGTTCGAAACGTCTACGATCCCGAAAGTGGTGGGCGGTGACGGTGAAGATGCCATGGCTGCGGCTCAAGCGCTCTACGATTGTTTTGTCGAGCAGACCGTGCCGGTGTCCTCGACCTCGACGGCCGAGGCCGTGAAGCTGACCGAGAACATCTTTCGCGCCGTCAATATCGCCCTCGTGAATGAGCTGAAGATTGTTTATGGCCGCATGGGGATTGACGTCTGGGAAGTGATCAACGCGGCAAAGACAAAACCCTTTGGGTTTATGCCGTTCTATCCGGGGCCGGGGCTCGGCGGTCACTGTATCCCGATTGATCCGTTTTACCTGACATGGAAAGCGCGCGAATTCGATATTACGACGCGGTTTATCGAATTGGCCGGGCAAATCAATTCAAGCATGCCCAAATATGTGGTTTCGAGGCTGAGTGAAGCGCTCGACCAGAGGGCCGCGAAGGGGATCAACGGCGCGCGCGTTCTGTTGATCGGAATGGCGTACAAGAAGAACGTCGACGATATGCGCGAAAGCCCGTCGTTGCGGTTCATCGAAATGCTTGAGGACCGTGGCGCAGCCGTTGACTATCACGACCCCTACATTCCGGTTGTGCCGATGACACGGGAGCATTCCCAATTGGCTGGCCGTAAGTCCGTCGATTTAACCGGCGCTTCGGTCGCCGGATATGATGTTGTTTTGATTTCGACGGATCATGATGGTGTCGATTGGGAATTGCTTTCGCGAAATGCCAGTCTAATCGTCGATAGTCGAAACGCTATGGAAACAGCAGGACTGGCGGGGGCTAACGTGGTCAAGGCTTAGTTATGTCGGGCTTAGTCGCATTGGTATCTGGGTGTAATGGTGGGGGGCTACTGCGATGACCAATTTCGGCTTGATCGGAGCGGCAGGTTATATTGCACCTCGCCATATGCGCGCCATAAGAGACGTCGGCGGCGATCTGAAAGTGGCATATGATCCCAACGACTCTGTTGGGATTATCGATAGCCACTTCCCACACGCCGAGTTCTTTACGGAATTCGAGGCATTCGACCGCCATGTGAGCGAACTCCGTCGGCAACAGATCGGGCTCGACTATATCGCAGTGTGCTCGCCGAACTATCTCCACGAAGCGCATACGATGCACGGCCTGCGCAGTGGCGCGCACGTCATTTGCGAAAAGCCGCTGGTTCTCAATCCTGGTGACCTGGAGAACCTCGCCCGCTGCGAGGCTGATACGGGACGGAGAGTGTTCTCCATCCTGCAGCTGCGGCTTCATCCGACCGTCAACGCACTTCGAGACCGTATTGCAGCGTCGCGGACGCGCCATAACGTTGATCTCACCTACATTACGTCGCGCGGACGTTGGTATCACGCATCGTGGAAGGGGGATGACCGGAAGTCAGGCGGCGTCGCGACCAACATCGGTGTCCACTTCTTCGACATGCTGCAATACGTGTTCGGGCCTGTTGTATCGAGCAGCGGTCATTTGCGCGATGCGTCGCGAGCCGCCGGAGCGATTACATTTGAGAAGGCCGATGTGCGGTGGTTCCTGTCGCTCGACAGCAATAACCTTCCTGACAGCGTCAAAGGCGCGAAGACGACCTATCGGTCTGTCCTGATTGACGGTGAAGAGCTAGAGTTCTCGGACGGATTTACGGATCTCCATTCCGTCAGCTACGAGGCGATCCTTGCCGGCAAAGGATACGGCCTGGACAACGTGCGCCCAAGTATTGAGCTGGTCTCGCGCTTCCGAACCGCAGAGCTCACGCAAGACGGCTCTCTCCACCCGTCCGCTGAGCGGCACCTGAGCGGCGCAGTTTGATGAGCGCGTTTTCGGGTCACCTCCGTCACCACGCTGGCCAACAGTTACCTGAGAGAAGTCGGCAGATGAACCAGTGCGTCGCGGCAAAGGAGATCGCGTTCATTGACCTGGCGGCACAACGTAAGCGGCTTGGTGATCGCATCGACACGGCGATTGCTGCCGTTCTGGCTCACGGCCAATACATCATGGGTCCGGAGGTTGCGACCCTTGAGCGCCAGCTGGAAGAGTTTGCGGGCGTTGATCACGCGATCAGCTGCTCAAACGGCACCGACGCCCTGCAGTTGGTTCTGATGGCGTGGGGCGTCGGACCCGGTGATGCTGTTATCTGCCCCTCGTTCACCTTCATGTCGACAGCCGAGGTCGTGCCGCTGCTTGGTGCGACGCCGGTGTTTGTTGATGTCTGTCCGCACTCCTTCAACTTGGATCCCGATGCGCTTGAAAGCGCGATCACCATTGCAAAGCAACAAGCGCTGACGCCTCGCGTGGTGATTGCCGTCGATCTGTTTGGGCAGCCGGCCGACTACCAGCACATCGAACCGATCGTCGCGCGCCATGGTATGAAGTTGATCTGCGACGCAGCCCAGAGTTTCGGAGCGTCGTGCCATGGACGCAAGGTCGGCACGATTGGTGATGCGACGACGGCGAGCTTCTTTCCTGCAAAGCCGCTCGGCTGCTACGGCGACGGTGGCGCCGTCTTCACACAAGACGCGGAGCTGGCGGCGCTCCTGCGCAGCTTGCGATTTCACGGAAAGGGCGACGACAAGTACGACAACGTTCGGATCGGTATCAACGGCCGCCTCGATACCATTCAGGCGGCCGTGTTGATCGAGAAGCTTGCGATCTTCGAGGATGAAATCGCGGCACGCAACGACGTTGCCCGGCGCTACGGCAACGGGTTGTCCGATTGCGTGGAAACCCCACGGATCGCCAACGGCACAACAAGTGTGTGGGCGCAATACACAGTGCGGTTGCCGGCATCGAAGCGCGATGCGGTGCAATCCAAGTTGCGAGGCCAGGGTGTGCCGACTCAGGTCTACTACCCGACGCCGCTGCACCGCCAAACAGCATTTCAAGGTGCCATGCGTGCAGGCGATCTGTCTGTTTCAGAAGCGGCATCTCAAAGTGTACTCAGCTTACCGATGCATCCTTACCTGCCGCGCGAGACGCAGGACTTCATTATCGAGCGCGTGGCTGACGCGGTCCGGTCCACATAACCGTTGGGAGGTGCGCCAATGTACCTGGCACGGACAATCGCAGCGTACGGCGCCGCCGGCTCAATGGTGGGGAACCGCTAATGCACATTTGGTATGTCAATCACTATTCGGGAGGCCCGGGCATTGCGACGGCGGAACGCGCATTCCGGCTGGCGCAGGCATGGCAGGACAATGGCATTGGCTGCTCTGTCATTATGGGCTCTTTCCATCATCTGATGCTCCCCGAGGCTGACTTCGATGCGCCCGTCCGAACCAATGGGGTGACATATCACTTCGTGAAAACGTCACCCTATTCAGGAAACGGCGTCTCACGGCTCAGGAACATTCTGGACTTCGCCCGCGGGCTCTATCGCGTTGCCAGCCGTGTTCCTGACCAATTGCCGAAGCCAGATGTGATCATCTACTCCTGCCCGCATCCACACGGCATTTACGCAGCGCGCGATCTGGCTCGCAAATTCCAGGCGCAACTCGTTTTTGAAATACGTGATCTGTGGCCGCTCAGCTTGACGGAACTTCTCGGAACGTCCCGGTTCCACCCGTTCGTTCAGGTGACGGCGCATGCCGAGCGCTTTGCGTTCAAGCACGCGGATGTTGTGGCGTCGGTGCTGCCCAAGGCCTGGCTCTACATGGTGGAACGTGGCTACGGCAGTAAGCCATTCATTGTTGTGCCGAACGGACTAAGCGAGACGTTTGCGGAGGGCGCGACCTTGCAATCGCCAACGGCTCTGAAAGCCTCAAGAATATTGGAAGCCTGGCGAAGTGACGGCCGGGTCGTCTTTGTCTACGCAGGCGCTTTGGGCCCGCCAAATAGTGTGGTCGAATTCCTGGACGCGGTTGGTCCAGGTGCAACGCTGGACGACGGAACGCGCGTTGGTGTTCTCGTCTTTGGTCGGGGGCCACTGAGCCAGACCATCCAAGAAAAAGTGGACGCATTCGGCGAGGGGTTCGCCTATTGCGGGCAGGTGCCGAAAAACGAGCTGCGGGCCCTGCTGCGGCGCTGCGATGTCGGCTATGCCGGCCTGGTCGATAGACCCGATCTGTTCAAGTACGGCATCTCTCCAAACAAGATCATGGACTACTTCACCGAAGGGCTCCCGGTTCTATTGCCGATCACGCCGTGTGGAGATCCTGTATCCATGTCGCAAGGTGGTATTGCGCGCAGCATCTCGGACAGAGTTGGATTGCGCAGTGCAATCATTGAGCTTGCAGCCTTGTCATCTGAGCAGAGGCGCAGGCTTGGCGAACGCGGCAAGTCCTATGTCCTCGCAAACCATCGGTTCGATGATATCGCGGCGCGTTATCGGCAAGCACTGCAGACCCGCCCGCAACCGGCAAGCGCATATGCCGAAGAGATCCGAACTGAAGAGAAGGTCGCGTCATATGCCTAGGAGCGTCAGCGCACCTGTTTCGCCGGATGTCATTGACCAATGAATTGGACTCGTTCGCCCATGCTGAAGCGCCTGTTCGACGTTGTCGTATCCTTCGTGTTATTGGTTTTGCTTGCGCCGGTTCTTATCGTCGTCGTCGCCATCATCTGGTACCGGCTCGGCCGTCCCATTCTCTTTGTGCACGAACGACCCGGTCTGCATGGCCGCATTTTTCGAATGTACAAGTTTCGATCCATGAACGCTGCCGTCGACAGTGCGGGGCGTCTCCGACCGGACGCGGAGCGCACGGACGCCTTCGGCCGATGGTTGCGCAGCAGCAGTCTCGATGAGCTGCCTGAACTGTTCAACGTCCTGCGCGGTGACATGAGCCTTGTTGGTCCACGCCCGCTCCTCACGGAATACCTCCCGCTTTACACGCCGGATCAGGCACGGCGACATGACGTCAGGCCCGGCATCACCGGGCTCGCTCAGGTCAACGGTCGCAATACGATTTCCTGGGAAGAGAAGTTCGCGCTTGACGTCCAGTACGTCGAGCGCTGGTCGTTCTTGATGGATTTGGGCATTCTCGCACAAACCGCAAAGAAGATTGTGTTCAAGAGCGAGGTTGCGGACGACGGCGACGTCCGCGTCGAGAAGTTCACCGGATCCGTCGCAGGTCAGGATTCCTAGTCGTAGATGCGCGAGGGCGCACGATCGCAGTTACACGATCCGAGTCAGCGAGGATGCAAATGTCGGCTGCTGAACGCGTTTCCGAGACAGGTCCTGCGTATGGGCCATGGCCTCACTACGAAGACGACGAAGTCGGCGCGGTTGTCGACGTCTTGCACTCCGGGCGTGTGAACCAGTGGACCGGCGATCGTGTTCTGGCGTTTCAAGACATGTTGGCTGACGCCCACCAGATGCCGCATGCCATCGCGGTTGCCAATGGTACGCTGGCGCTTGAGCTTGCACTGCGCGCATTTGAGATTGGCCCCGGCGATGAGGTGATCGTATCGCCGCGCAGTTTCGTGGCGTCCGCGACCGTTGTGGATCTGGTTGGCGCGACGCCGATTTTCGCAGATGTTGATCGCGACTCGCAGAACGTCACCGTCGAAACCGTGTCGAAATGCCTGTCATCGCGGACGAAAGCCGTCATCGCCGTGCATGTGGCCGGTTGGCCGTGCGACGCGCCGGCGCTTGCGAACTGGGCCTCTCAAAACGGCATCCGGCTGATCGAGGATTGCGCGCAGGCTCACGGCGCAAGCATCCAAGGGCGTTCAGTGGGGTCCTTTGGCGATGCAAGCGCCTTCTCATTCTGCCAGGACAAGATCATATCAACCGGCGGGGAAGGCGGAGCCGTACTCTTTCGTGATCGCGCGGCTTGGGAGCGCGCATGGTCTTTTAAGGATCACGGCAAGGCGCATGACAAAGTCTTTGATCGCAATCCGCCGCCGGGGTTTCGCTGGTTGGTCGATTCCGTCGGAACGAACTACCGCATGACGGAAATGCAGGCCGCGATCGGCATCGTCCAATACCGCAAGCTTGAGCGGTGGGTCGCGCAGCGCCGTGCCAATGCGCAGGCATGGTTCGCGGCGCTGTCAAGGTGTCCGAACATCCGGATTCCTGTTCCCGATCCGGCGTACCGTCATGCTCACTATCGCGCTTACGCGTTTCTCATGCGCGATCAGATGCGCCCGGCGACAACGCGGGAAGACATCTTCGAACGGCTGCGCGCGGAGGGCTTGCCGGCATTCTCAGGGGCGTGCCCGGAAATCTACCGCGAGCACGTCTACGTCCACCGTGACATCGCCCCGCTGCCGGTTGCGGCAGAGCTTGGGCAAACAAGCCTAATGTTCGATGTCCACCATCGAATGGACCCGGTCGTACTGGAAGATGTCGCCGAGCGGACGGCCGCAGTGATCGCTTCGTTTGCGCGTGAGAACGGGTGTGCATAGGGCAGGCGTGATCGGAATGGAGCGTGCAGAAGGTCGTTAGGTCATCCATGCGAAAGGCAGTTTACGGCGTGTTTGGAACCGGCGGCTGCGCGCGAGGGATTATGCCGCTTGCCCGCGCCCAACTCGGCGCGCAATCCGTTGAGCTAGACGCTGTCCGCTTCATTGATGACAATGCCGGCGCGTCACCTACCGTCAATGGCCACAGCGTTTTGAGTTTCGAGCAGTTCTGCGCGCTCGAAGCGGAGGATCACTATGTGGCCATCGCGATCGCGAATAGCCGCGTTCGCGAACAGATATACGAGCGCATCATCGCGGCAGGGATCAAGCCGCTCAGCATTCGCGCGCAGCAGACGGTCATCATGGATGACGTTCAGATTGGTGTCGGCGCACTGCTCAGTCCGTTTGTCACGCTGACGTCGAACATCACAATTGGCATCCAGTTCCACGCGAACCTCTACAGCTACGTCGAACACGATTGCAGGATCGGCGACTTCGTCACGTTCGCGCCCGGCGTCAAATGCAACGGCAACATCGTGATCGAAGACCATGCTTATATCGGTTCAGGGGCGGTCATTCGCCAAGGCACCATGGACCGCCCGATGATCATCGGGCGCGGTGCGGTTGTCGGCATGGGCGCGGTCGTCACGAAAGACGTCGCCCCCGGCGCGACGGTTGTGGGAAATCCCGCGCGACCGCTCGTGCAAGAGGCATAGTGTTTATCCTCCGGCTATGTGCCGCCTGCCAGCTGGAGAAGATAGTCTGAAATGCGCGCGCTTGCCGATCGGTTTGGATCAATCGAGAGATGTCGATCCAAAAAGCTGGCCGGGTTTGCGAAACTGGTTTCATGGCGCGCAAACGCAGCGCAGGCATCGATCAGTTCTTGAGCTGTCTCCGCTACAGGAAACGCCGCGCCGAAATCTGCGAACTCCGCCCGGTTTTCTCCAGATGCCGGAAAGTAAATCACCGGAATGTTCATCGCCAACGCTTCGTAGATGACGGTCGATGCGCGGCTCACCAGCAGCGAGGCCTGCGGCAAGAGTTCATTGAGCGATTGGTTTGCCAGGGTGAGGCCGCTTGGAATATCATAGGTTCGCGGATGAACGCTCACGAGGGTGTTCGGATCGATACGGCGAGCGGCGTCGATTGCGGCATGCGCCCAGGCGAAGTCGTGGTCCGTTTCACCGGGTTGAAACTTGTAATTGATCAAAACGCGGCGATGCTCCGCCGGAACGCGGGATCGGCCGTGTGCGCCTTCGATGATCGGTGAACCGGCAACGCGGGCTCGAGCACGCCATAAACTCTCGCCGGACGGACCCCAGCACAAGACGGTGTGAGCGCGTTGAAACTGCCGACGCGAGTATCTCGCACCTTCGACAACACCGA
Source organism: Pseudomonadota bacterium (assembly GCA_039186015.1). Classification (GTDB taxonomy): domain Bacteria; phylum Pseudomonadota; class Alphaproteobacteria; order Rhizobiales; family Hyphomicrobiaceae; genus JBCBWG01. The sequence continues at coordinate 30,918 of JBCDAH010000028.1, read as the reverse complement.
CCAGATGTGCGCCGCGCCGCGCGACGGAGCCGAGTGCAGCCCTCAGCTCCGGCGGGCCGCCGTCTGAGCAGGTGCAAACCACGTCGCCAATGCCAACCTGAGTGGGAAGCTCCATGACAGGGACATCCGCTATGCCGGCTTCATTCAGGCAGTTGCGCACAACCGGATAGTCCCGGCGCTTCGGCAACACCACGGCACACACATCGAAGCCTGCATTCGCGATTTGCACCATCGACGGGTGCAGGATGTTGAAGTGGTTAGAATTGTGCAGGACGAAAAAGAAGCGGCACGCTCGGCTTCTGTCCTGCGCCTTCAGGGCCACCGCAGACGTCGTTCGGGCGATCAGGCGATTTGTCGATCGGTAGACTGCAAAAAACGGATCCAAGATGTCCGCTCGGGTGACCCGCGTGTCAAAGGTGCGGCGCACACCTCCGAACCCGAGTTTGGTATGCGTCTGCAAAGTTGAGATTGCCATAGGCCTCAGTGCCTGTTCTGCGGCCTAAAACTCATCAACGATGTAACGCTTCAGGAACTCAGGACGGGGCCGGGTTTCGATGATGGACTTCACAATGTCGAAGTCATCTTGGTCATTGATGTCGACGCCCGTAACTCGATGCTCAACAATCGGATAAATCTTGCGCCCCATGTATGCGCTTCCAAGCTTCAGCCAGTTTTTATGGCGAAGTACGTCGAGATTGAACGGGCTGTAGACCGTTGGAAACTCGGAGCGCCGCATAACCGAGCGACCCGGGTCCCAGATCGACAACAGCGGCTCCAGGAAGCCGTCGTTGTTGATCACCACGACGCGACAATCGGTTTCGCTAACGATCCTGACGGAGTCGATTGTTTCGTCACGTTCGAGAACGTCCAACGCCTTAAGCACACTCGCGACAGAGCGAAACGGATTGGTCGGCTTCAGTCGAATCCAGACATCCGGCATCTCAATACCATGACGTGGGAGTTCCAGCGCCATATCCGCAATGATGTCTTCTTCCATCGCTGTGTCATGGCTCGCGGCCGGGCCACGCAGATACGGACAATCCGCGCCGTAGTCGCGAGCGATCCGCGCATACTCTTCGCTGTCGGTGCTGACGATAACGCGGTCGACGTTCAGTTTTTTGCCAAACGCAATTGCGTAGGCCAGCAGCGGGTGCCCGTCGATCGGCAAAATGTTTTTGTTCGGAAGGCCCTTAGAGCCACTGCGGGCTGGAATGAAAGCGTAACGTCGCATGCGCCACCCATGTCCTGGGCGCTCTGAAAAAGGAGCGCCGCATTTGTGGTCTCAACTGCAGACTTTGGACCGGAGCTTTCTGAGATCGGCTATCATATACACCCTATTGCAACAAGCTGATCGCGCAGGCATCCACATCTATCGATCTCGTTGATCGATCTCATTGGAAACGTAACAGGAGCGCGCATACGCGCCAGAAGAGAGAAAGCGAACGCACCGCTTTATCTAAATCCAGTGTTTTCCTCAGTTTACGCCTGGATTTGCGAGGTGCCACGTCAGCCTGGCACAAGGGGAGTCTGGTGCGCTGATGCTCAACGACGTCCAACCTGTTATGGCGCGATTTGGCAATGGCAAGACATACTCAATCGAGTGGGAAGATTATCCCGATTTTCACGGCCACCGCGGAAGCGATTGATGTCGATGCCGACGAGCGACGCCAGGCGCCGCGCCAGCGTGTTCTAAAAGGTGCCGTCGCCGCCTATGCCGATCGTCACATGTCAATTGATTGCATGGTGCGCGATATCTCGGCGACCGGCGCCAGACTGAAATCTGCACACGCACAAATGATCCCGGATACGTTCGATCTTATCATCGAACTTGATGGTCTCGAGGCCGAATGCGAAGTCGTTTGGCGCAAGGATGGCGAGCTTGGGGTTCGCTTCCTTGGCGCACCACGTCAGATGAGTCCGCGCCGCAAGCAGGTGATTAGTCCCGTCGTAGGAGACAAGAAGCCTTCACTCCGGCGGACCAAACGTTCCGTGACATAGTCGGCATATTGGTGCGGCAAGTATGACTTCGTAGCCAAGCCGCGACCCGCCGAAACAGGCGAAAGCCGAATGAATTGACCCGTATCAACGTGGACCTCTGCACCGGCCCCTATGTTGCATTCCAATCATACAAGTATTGGGAAGCGCGTTGATAGGAGGCCGCGGCGATGGGCAGTTCTAAGCCACGATGGCCGATGTTTCATCGAGTGTGGGATCGGGCCATGCTGTTTGAGCGGATGGCCGCTCTTCTCAATGTTAACCTCGCAATTGCAGCGCGACTGGACCGTGGAAACGCGGTTCGCTTGGCCCACGATCGGTGCCTGACCTGCGTTCACGCCGATGCGTGTAAGGACTGGTTCACGGCTTCTGACGGCCGAACGCTGCCGCCGCCGTTCTGCCGGAACGCCGACTTCTTCTCGATATGCCGCGATGACGCGCCGGAAAGTGATGGCTGTGCGGCTCCAGGTCCGCGACGTCAGCATTTGCAGCGGCCATATGGTCGCAGCGCAATAGCGCACGCCGGTCTCGAGACCAAGGTCACTCCGAACCCGAGGGCGCCGTCATCGCGGACCTAGACTTCGGCTGGTCAACCATTCTGACGACCAAATCAGGCGCATTATGTCCGTCTCGCGGCGGATTGTGCAATCCGCGTTGACGGATCGCTTCGTGCCGCTAAGCTCGTGCCCGTACTTATAGAGTCGGAAGAACACGGCTGTTAGGCACTGGAGGAACGTGACATGAAGGGTTTGAAGTCAATTGCAGCCGCAGCGATATTGCTGCCGCTGGCGGCGCCGCTCGCCCACGCAGACCAGTTCGTGCGGATGGTATCTGGGCCATCCGGCGGATCCTGGTACCCTCTCGGCGCAAAGATCATGCAGGTGTTGGACGAAGAGATTGACGGCATTACCACGTCAAATACGTCCGGCGGCGGCATCTCGAATGTCCTATCGGTCAACGGGGGAGACGCGGAGGTTGGCTTTTCGTACGCCCACACGGCCGCCAACGGCATGACCGGCAAAGGCAAATTCTCGAAAGAACAGAAGAACGTTCGGCACCTTGCAACGCTGTACGGTTCGATGTTCCAGGTCGCAGTCCGGAAGGACAGCAAAGTCAAGACGTTTGAGGACATGAAGGGCGCCAACATCAGTCCCGGCAAAGCGAAGTGGACCGGAACGGCGTTCGCGGAAGCCATTCTCAAGGCATACGGAATCTCATTTGAAGACATCCGCAAGAACGGCGGCACGGTGCACCATGTCAATTACACGGAGTCCGTCGCGCTTATGAAGGACGGCCACATCGATGTATTCATGGCCGCAACGAACATGCCACAGGCATCGTTTTTGGAACTTGAGCAAAGCCCCGGCATTCGCTTCATTGGCGTTGACGCGAACAAACTAGAGAAAATCCTTGCCGACAATCCAGGCTTTATTCGCGGCAAGATGCCCAAGGGCGTCTACAAGAGCGTAGATAAGGACCTGGATACGCTTGGCATCACGGTGAACATGATCGTCAACAAAGATGTGCCGGACGATCTCGTCTATAAAATGTGCAAATCACTATGGGCGAACCACGCAAAGTTCGTGGAAGTGAAAAGCGTGTGGAAGCGCGTAAAACTTGAGAACGCGCTGAAGGGTGTTGCGATCCCGGTCCATGCCGGCGCGAAGAAATGCTACGATGAGCTCGGCGTGAAAGGTTAAATCCAGCGCCTGAGTTTTAAGGCTGGTCGGTATATCCGGCCGGCCTTGTTTTTCCATTGAACGCGGCTGGAAAGTCGGCTCGTGGCGCGCCCCGCGACGCGTCGTCCTGATCGATAACATCCCGCCAGATAATCCGCGAGACGCCATGAGCGCGACCGATCAGACGATCTTGTATGAAGAAACGCACGAGAACGGGTTTCTCGAGCGTCTGCTGCTCGACCGCCGCCTGACGGTTGCGAACACAATCTACTTTGTCTGTTCGGTCGTCGCAATCGCGCTCGCGATTTTCCACCTCTATGTTGCTGCGTTTGGCACGCCGGAAGGGCGATCTTTTCGATCCGTTCACCTCACCGGCATGCTGCTCCTCGCCGTGTTCATGTATCCGCTGTTTCGAACATCTGCCTGGCAACCGCTCCGAAGTGGAGACGGAAGAGCCGACGGTTTGAGACTGTTGGGCTTCGCAATCGATCTCACTTTGATTGTCGCGATCATATTCGTCCAGATTTGGACGATCTACGACATCAACGCATTCCACATGCGCTACGGTGAAAAGGAGTTCGCCGATATTGTTGTTGGCGGACTCTTCGTGCTCATCATTCTCGAAGTGACCCGCCGCGCCGTTGGTTGGGCGATGGTGATTATAACCGGCTTCTTCGTGCTTCATGCGCTATACGCCAACTACTATTTCGGATTTTTCTACGGGCCACCGGTTCGGCTCGAGAAATTCATCGATACGTTGTTTATGTCCAGCGATGGCGTATTCGGTATTCCGCTGCATGTTTGCGCGACATACATCGTGTTGTTCATTATTTTTGGTGCTTTGCTGATCCGATCCGGCGCCGGTCGCTTCTTTATTGATCTTGCAGTTTCTTTGACGGGCCATCGCGTCGGTGGACCTGCGAAGGCGTCGGCCGTTGCAAGCGGCTTCATGGGGACAGTGTCCGGGTCTGCCGTGGCCAACGTGGTGACCACGGGTTCGTTCACCATCCCGCTGATGCGGAACATCGGCTACCGACCCCGGTTTGCCGCAGCCGTCGAAGCCTGTGCCTCATCCGGCGGACAAATCACGCCGCCGATCATGGGTGCGGCGGCTTTCATCATGGCTGAGTTCCTGGAGACCAGCTACATCAACATTATCGTTGCCGCGATCATCCCTGCCTTTCTCTACTTCGCGACTGTGTACTTCATGGTCCATTTGGAGGCGGAAAAGAACGGCATCGGCAAAATCGAGCGCCATCGTTTGCCGCAAACCTGGGATGTGTTGAAGCGCGGTTGGCATCTTTTGATCGCGCTTGCCGTGCTCATATCCTTCCTGCTGGTTGGATACACGCCGATGAAGTCGGCGTTCTGGGGCATTGTATCGCTGTTTGTGTTGAGTTTCATTCGTCGCGAAACCCGTATGAGTCCGGTAGATGTGCTGGCCGCCTTCGAAGCCGGTGTGCGCGCCACGGTCCCGGTTACGATCGCTTGCGCCTGCGCCGGTCTGATTATTGGATCGGTATTCGTGTCCGGACTCGGCCTGAAATTCACACAGCAAGTCATCGACATTTCCGGCGGCAACTTGCTGATCCTGCTGTCGCTGACCGGCGTTTCGGCGATTATTCTCGGCATGGGGATCACGACGACGGCCGTCTACATCACGGTTGCCGCGCTCATCGTGCCGGCCTTGGTGAAGAGCGGTATCGAGCCGATCGCAGCTCACATGTTCGCGTTCTACTTCGGGGTCGTTTCGACGATCACGCCGCCGGTCGCGCTGGCAGCATTTGCGGCGGCCGCGATTGCCAAAACCGGCCCGATGGCAACCGCTGTGGAGTCCACGCGAGTTGGTATCGCCAAGTATCTCGTCCCACTCGCATTTGCCTATAATCCGTCTTTGCTTCTTGTCGGTCCGACCTGGTTGTCGATTGTGTCCACGACGTTGGCGCTTGTGGGTCTGTATGTTCTGTCGACCGGCCTTGAAGGGTGGTGCCGCGGCCGCTTCAACCCGGCACAGCGTTTTGCGGCGATCGTTGCGGCGGCGTTGCTCTTGCTGCCACCTGTCGCGACAATCGCCGGGTTCCCGGGATTTCTCTGGAACGCTGCAGGCCTCGTCCTTGCGGGCATGATCCTGGGCCCGCGCCTGCTCAGCGACACACAAATCACAACAGGCGCGACGCCGGCTTCGGCTGAGGGAGATCAGGTCCGATGAAAGAGTTGTTTCTCGGGAAGGTATGGCATTGGGCTGCGATGATCGCAGCTGCGGGTCTGCTGTGGCTCTGCGGACGCGCCCGGCTTCATGTGATTGAGTTCAACTATTTCGTACTCGCGCTGCTCGCCGGTACGGCCGTTGTCGTCCTTACCGTCATTTTCTGGCGCAAGGACAACGAACAAGTCACGCGCGACGCGTTGATACAGAGCCAGGACTCCGAGACCTCCGGCGATGCAAATCCTGGCGCTGCCAGCTAGCGGAGCGCTTGCTTACGATGAGTTGTGCGCCAAAATCACAGGGTGGGAGCTGTCAGAAGAGAGGCGCCGAATGACTGAGGACGCTCAGCCGGGCCCACGCGGGGAGTTGACCACTCGAACGCTCGCCATGCCGGCGGATGCAAACCCAAGCGGCGATATCTTCGGCGGCTGGGTCCTGTCGCAAATGGACATTGCCGGGGGCATCGCCGCCGGACAGCGCTCGCAAGGGCGAGTTGCCACAGTCGCGATTGATGCAATGAGCTTTATCCGGCCGGTCTATGTCGGTGATATTCTGTGCGTCTACACCGACGTTGAGCGCGTCGGCCGAACATCGATGACGATACATCTCGAAGCCTGGGCGCTGCGCAAGCGGATTGGCGAGCGTGTGAAGGTCACGGACGGACGATTTACGTTTGTCGCAATCGATGACGATGGTCGTCCGCGTGAGATACCTGCGGCTTCAGGTGAGCTGGACGACTGAGAGGAGGGGGCGCGATCGTGACGTCGGCCGCGGCCGGTGTCTGCTGACACGTCGTCGGAGACGTCACGATCGCCAGTGGATACACTACGTTACGCGTTATGCCGTTGTCCGAAGCTGAGGATCATCAGGCTGCCGGGCGAAAATCCGGCTCAGGCTGTAGGCGCCGTCACCCAATAGCACTTGCGCAATCGATGCGCCGATCAGCACCGCCGGAAACTCCCAGCCGCCGCCTTCGTTGGAGAAGAGCCAGCCTTTGTCGCCGTGAACGAAAACAATGGACCCGATCAGAACCGGGATCAGTGCAGCGGCGACATATCGGCTGGCGATACCGGCAATCAACAGAAGTCCACCCACGGTCTCCGCGGCGAGGGTTGCGTATCCGAGAATGCCGGGCAGGCCCAAGCTTTCAAAGAACTGGGCCGTACCAGCAGGGGTGAACACCAAAAGTTTCAAAAGCCCGTGTGCGAGAAACATGGTCCCGAGCGTCAGCCGTAGAACAAATGCCCCGTGCTCACCTTGTGACGTTCCTGTCATTGCACTCTCCTTCAGAAGTGGACTGCGAGTGAACCGCGTCTGCGTTGTCGGTTGTGCTTGAGATGGACGATGTGGTTGGTTAGAACAATCATGGCGGGTGAAGACGGATTGTTCGACAAAGATTTACAGAAGGAGGCGCCATGGACCGCCTCGATCTCATGCGAACGCTGATTGCGGTTGCCGATACCGGGAGCTTTACGGCCGCGGGCAAGCGGCTGGGGAAGAGCAAGGCATTGGTTTCCAAACATGTCGGCGATCTCGAAGACACGCTCGGCGTTCGCCTACTCAACCGCACTACGCGCAAAGTCGGCGTGACAGAAGTCGGCCGCGCCTATCTGCAACGTGCGAGCGAGTTACTGACGGAACTCGACACGCTGGAAGAGGCGGTTCGCGCAAACGCAGCCTCGCCGCGTGGCCGGCTGAAGATTACGGCCCCCCAAGCATTTGGGGAGCTTGAGCTGATGGAAATGATCTGTGCGTTCCAAGAGCGCTTCGAGAACATTCAGCCAGAAGTGTTTCTATCCGATCGCGTCGTCGACCTTGTGGGCGAGGGCTACGATGTGGCCTTGCGTGTGACGAGCTTGCCGGACTCGGCCCTGATCGTCCGCCGCTTGTGCGATGTCCCGGTCCGGATTTGCGCGTCTCCGTCCTATCTCGCAGCTCACGGGACACCCCAAACACCGACTGAACTCGAAGAGCATCCGGCAATTGTTGATCTCAACATGCCCATGCGGGACGCTTGGCGGGTCTGCGACGGCGCGGGCAGTGTCACGATCCGGGTTCGTGAACGCCTGTCGGTCAACAGCGCGATTGCCGTGCGCCAAGCCGTCCTAGCCGGGCGCGGTATTGGTGTCTGCCCGGACTTCGTGATTGCTCGCGACATTGCTGATGGCAGATTGGTCGAGATTCTCGATGGCCTGGCGGAGCCGCAGCTTGCTATGCATCTTCTCTATCCGCACCGCTTGCATCTGTCGGCCCGTGCACGCGCGTTCATTGACTTTGCCGTCGAGTGGTACGGAAAATGTCCGCCGTGGCTGCGGGATGGACCCGGTTAAGTCCAAAACCATCTCCCGCAGGCCCGGGCGCCGGACTGGACCTCAGATACAAACATCACCGGACCTCGAAGACTTCGATCATGACGCACACCACCTTTCACGGCGTATTCCCCTATCTCGTTTCACCAATCGACAATCGCGGCAGGGTGAAACGGGCCGTTCTCGAAAAGCTTTGCAAGGATCTGATAGCAGCTGGTGTCCACGGGCTAACCCCGCTGGGCTCAACAGGTGAGTTTGCTTATCTCGACTCGGATCAGCGGCAGGCCGTGGTTGAAACAGTTATCGAGGCTGCGGCGGGCCGGGTCCCGGTGATCGCGGGCGTCGCATCGACAACAATCGCCGATGCCGTCCGCCAGGCGCAATCCTATGAACGGATGGGTGTCGACGGCATTCTGGCCGTCATGGAGGCCTATTTCCCCGTCGATGACGACGGAACGGTCGCCTACTTCTCGGCAATTGCCGAAAGCACAAACCTGCCCGTTGTTCTTTATACCAATCCAAGTTTTCAGCGCAGTGACCTGAGCTTGTCGGCAATTGCCCGTCTCGCTGACATTGAAAACGTTGCGTACATCAAAGACGCGTCGAGCAATACCGGCCGGCTATTGTCGATCATGAATAAGGTTGGTGATCGCCTTGCGGTGTTTTCAGCCTCCGCACATATCCCATTGTGCGTGATGATGATCGGCGGCGCCGGATGGATGGCCGGGCCGGCGTGTCTGGTGCCGCGCCAAAGTGTCGAGCTCTATGATCTCTGCTTCGCCAATCGCTGGGACGAGGCGATGGTCCTGCAACGGCGGCTTTGGTCGCTGAATCAAGCATTTGCCCGTTATAACCTCGCTGCCTGTGTCAAAGGCGGGCTCGAACTGCTCGGGTACGACGTCGGCCCGCCGTGTCCGCCGCAATCAGCGCTCACAGACGCCGGGAAACGCGACGTTCGAGCTGCCCTTAAAGCGGCTGGCATCACTGTCGATGCATAATCGCCGTGTTGGGGCGTAAACTGGCGGTCGAACCGCGATCACGCGGCTAAGATCATGGCGCAGCCAGAGGAAACCAGACGCCGCTGCTCCAGACGCCGAAACCGTCATCCGGGCCTGTCACGGCGCAGTCGACCAGATCGAACGTCAACGCTCGGGTGACCAAGGCGTCCAATCCGCCGCGCACGCGGACATAGGGCTTCAAGCCAGCGGTCGTCCGGTCGGCGACAAATCGAAGCGGGTGCGTCACATCGACGGTAACAATGTCGTCAAGGTTTGTGCGAAACACCAAGTGCTGCTTTGGGCCTGTGTCACGAATTTCCATTTCGACTGCTAGAAACGGCGCATCGGCAACCTTGATGATGATCTTTTCAACCGGAGTGACCAAAACATAGCTTCCGTCGGGTTCGCGGCGCAGAATTCGCGAAAACAGCTTAACCAGTCGCAGCCGACCGATCGGCGTACCTTGATAGAACCATGTTCCGTCACTGCGGATCTCCAGCCCAATATCGCCACAGTGCGGTGGATCCCACGTTTCGACCGGAGGAAGACGGTCATCCGCAGCGGCACGGACCAAGCTATCAAGGCCTTGGATCTTAAGGCTGTCTGGTTCACCTGACATTTAATTAATCCTCTGAGAGGCGGCAGGCGGTTTGACCGCGGCCGTTGCCACCTTAAAGTAGCCTTAGTACCCAGTGACCACCTCAAACTGAAAACAGAGCGTCGCCTGGCTGCTTCGAGCCCGCGCTCAGTCGGTAGCAAGAGTTCTCCCAGATAGTGAGCCACATGACGGCAATCATTGAAAATCCGATGGACATCGCCGCTGAAATCGAACAGGCGGGCGCAAGCGTCAAACGCGTCCACACCGCTGTTGGTGAGGTGATCTTTGGACAAGACGTCGTTATCGAACGTGCGCTGATTACGCTTCTTGCCGGCGGCCATGCCCTATTGATCGGTGTGCCCGGTTTGGCAAAAACGCTGCTTGTCGAGACGCTTGGGCGCGTGCTCGGCATCGACGCGAAGCGGATCCAGTTCACGCCGGACCTGATGCCGGCGGATATCATCGGCGCCGAGGTTCTTGAGGAACACGAAGGCGAGACCGGCGCACGCCGTGCCTTCCGGTTTATCAAAGGCCCGATTTTTACGCAGCTGCTGATGGCTGACGAGATCAACCGCGCCAGCCCGAAAACACAGTCCGCGCTGCTTCAGGCCATGCAGGAGCGCCATGTGACGGTTGCCGGGCAGCGCCACGACATTGCGGCGCCGTTCCATGTTCTCGCGACCCAGAACCCCTTGGAGCAGGAAGGGACCTATCCGCTCCCGGAGGCACAGCTCGACCGGTTCCTGCTGCAAATCGATGTCGGATACCCGGATCTGGATGCCGAGCGGCGGATGCTGTTTGCAACGACGGGAACGGATGCAGCGTCCCTGCAGCCCATGCTCTCGGGCGCCGATCTCATGCGGGCACAGCAGCTTGTCCGTCAGATGCCGGTTCCCGACAGTGTCGTCGAAGCGATTTTGAAGGTCGTGCGTGCCGCGCGCCCAGGCCCGGACGCGACACCGGAAGTGAATACGGCTGTGGCATGGGGGCCCGGACCGCGGGCCAGTCAGTCGTTGATGCTAGCCGTCCGTGCGAAGGCGATGCTGGACAATCGCTTGGCACCATCTGTTGACGATGTCGTCGCGTTGACCGAGCCCGTGCTCAAACACCGGATGGCGCTGAACTTCATGGCGCGGGCCGAAGGCGAGACGATCGAGACGGTTATCGCAGGGCTTACTCGGACACTGGAGTAGCGCTTGGCTAGCCCAACGCCTCGAAATACCCGCGCTACTGGTCGTGGGGGGTCAGCGGCAGTCGATGACCTTGTGCATCGCGAAGCCGAAGCGCACGGCGTCGCATCGCGACTGCCGTCGTTACTCGTGGAAGCGATGCGCGTGTCCAACACGATTGCGCACGGCATGCATGGCCGCCGGCGGGCGGGACCAGGCGAAACGTTTTGGCAGTTCCGCCAATACGGCACGAACGACGATGCCGCTCAGATTGACTGGCGCCGCTCCGCAAGTTCGGACCATCTTTATATTCGCGAGCGCGAATGGGAGGCGGCGCACACATTCTGGCTTTGGAGCGACTTGTCCAAGTCGATGGACTTCAAGAGCCATCTCTCGACGACCACAAAGCGGGACCGTGCTCTGGTCCTCCTGCTGGCCTGTGTTGAGCTGCTGGTCAATGCAGGAGAACGTGTCGCCCTCTTAGGGCTCACGCGGCCAACGGCAAACCGGCGGGCGACCACGCGGTTCGTTGAGACCTTGAGCCTGAACGCTGACGGCCCGATATTATCGTCGCCTTTGCCGCCGGCAGAGCGGTTGTCTCGGTTCTCAGGAACCGTTCTGATTAGCGACTTTCTCGAGCCTGTACCAAAAATCGCAGAGCGTCTGACACTCCTGGCAGCGAATGGTATCAGCGGCCATCTTGTTCAGGTTCTCGATCCAGCGGAGGAGGTTCTGCCGTATGAGGGGCGTGCAGAGTTCATCGGCATGAGCGATGAGGCGCGCTGGATTGCGGATCGTACGGAAACGCTGCGTGAGGCGTATCAGGCGAAACTGGGCGCACATCGCGCCGGGCTGGAAGCTCTGGCGCGCAGTCTTGGCTGGTCATTCGTGGTTCATCATACCGATCGATCCGCGACTGAGCCGCTATTGTCGCTGATTATGCGATTGCAGGCTCCCGATGGGGCCGCGCACGTCACGGGGGCACGGTTGGCACCATGAGCCTTGGCGCGTTGACATTTCTGAGTCCCTGGTTGTTGGCCGGCCTCGCGGCGTTGCCGATCATCTACTGGCTGTTGCGGACCGTGCCGCCGCGACCGCGCCTGATCCGCTTTCCGGCAACGCGTATTCTGGTTGGTCTGGAGAACCCGGAGAAAACGCCGGACAAGACGCCGTGGTGGCTGATGCTGATCCGGATGCTGGCAGCAGCCTTGGTTATTCTCGCACTGGCACAGCCGATCCTCAACCCGGACAAGTCACTGGCGCTGTCGGGTGACGGACCTGTCATGCTGGTGATCGACAACGGTTGGGCCACAGGTAACGACTGGGCCGAGCGGCAGGCGATGGTTGATCGCGTTTTGCGCACCGCCGAGGGCGATGGCCGGTCGGTCATCATGATCGAAACGGCCGGTCGGGACATCAATACGGCCGCCGCGCTTGAGGCGCCGGCTGCTGCTCGGACGCGGGCGGCAGCTCTGGTGCCGCAGCCGTACGCGCCGGAACGCGCCAAGGTGCTCGAAACGCTGCGTGCCGCCGTGTCGGCAGACATGAATGCCAGCGCCGTCTGGTTGAGCGACGGGATGGATCACGGGGACGGGACGGCGTTCGGCGAAGGGCTGATCGCGCTTGCGCCTGGCGGGCTCACGGTTGTCAGCCCGGGAGATGACGCTGCGGCGATCGCAGTCAGCGCCGGCCTCGGTGCCGAAGGGCGCTTGAACGCGCGCATCATTCGCGCATTTGGCGGACGTGATGAAGGCATCTTGCATGCGCTGTCGGCACGTGGCGAAATCCTTGGTGAAGCGCGGTTTTCTTTGCAGTCAGGCGAGACCGATACCGCCGTAGGGTTTGAGCTGCCGCTTGAGCTGCGTAACCAGGTGACGCGCGTGATTGCAGCCGGCGTGTCATCCGCGGGTGCCACGCACCTGCTCGATGCGCGATCCCGGTGGAACCGGATCGGCTTGGTATCCGGCGCGAGCCAGGAACAATCGCAGCCTTTGCTTGGTCCACTCTATTACATTCGCCGCGCGCTTGCTCCGTTTGCGGAAATGGTCGAGCCGAAGACAGCCAGCGCCGACCTGAGCGTTACGGCGATCCTAGATCAAAACGCTACGATCATCGTGCTCGCGGACATCGGAACGCTGGCTCAGGACACGTCAAAGCGTGTTCTGGATTGGGTGCAGAAGGGTGGCGTCATGGTCCGGTTTGCCGGACCGCGGCTGGAGCAAAGCAGTGACGAGTTGCTGCCAATTCGTCTCCGTGCCGGCGGCCGGACACTGGGGGGGGCACTGTCTTGGTCGATCCCGCAATCGCTGTCGAGTTTTGGAGAAGACAGTCTGTTTGCCGGCCTCGACGTTCCGGCAGACGTGCGCGTCTCACGCCAGGTCTTGGCCGACCCGGGCGCGATCACGGAAGGCGTTGATGTGTGGGCGCGGCTTGCCGATGGTACGCCGCTTGTCACCTCTCGTCGCGTCGGTGAGGGACGTCTCGTTCTTTTCCACGTCACCGCGAATTCCGACTGGTCGAACCTGCCTCTGTCAGGATTGTTTGTAGAGATGTTGCGCCGCATAACCACACTTGGAACGTCGTCTGCCGCGCGGTCGAATACCGAGCCGACAACGACGAATGAGGGCGCAAGCGAGGCCAACAACGCACCGGTGTCCTCTGCCGTTCTGGCCCCCACGCAAGTGCTCGACGGCTTCGGGCAGCTCGTCTCGCCTCCAGCGACCGCCAAGGCACTATCTGTTGCTCGGTTTGCGAACGCGCGACCCAGCAAGACGCACCCGCCGGGGTATTACGGCGCCGGCGATCGTGGCCGGGCATTGAACGTCGCGACAACCGAAACAAGCCTGACCGCGCTGGGACCGGCGCCATCCGGCGCTGCAACGGCAGGCTATGGACGCGAGACCCAGACGGACTTGAAGCCGTGGTGTCTCGGTTTGGCATTGGCGCTCTTGATGGTCGACATACTGGCAGTCCTGGCCATTCAGTTTGGCGGGCTTGCCGGCCTGCGGACGGCCCGTCAGTCAGCAGCCGTGGTTGCGGCGTTCACTGTGGGTCTGATTGCGTTTGCGGCCATCCCAGGCGGGACTGTTGCCCTCGCGCAGGATCGCAACACGGGGAATGTCTCCAGCAATCGCGCGCTGGCGGCCACCAGTATCGTGACGTTCGGCTACGTTTTGAGCGGTGACCCGAGTGTGGATTCGACCAGCAAGGCTGGCCTTGAAGGCCTGGTCAAAGTGTTGGCTGCGCGCACGTCGGTCGAACCCGGCGAGCCGATGGCGGTGAATATCGACTCCGATGAAATTGCCTTCTTCCCAATTCTCTATTGGCCGGTTGTCGAGCGGGCAGGTGAACTGTCTCCGACGACACTAGCGAAAGTCGACGCGTACATGAAGCGCGGCGGCATGATCGTTTTCGACACGCGCGATTACGGGCAAGGCTTGCCGATGGGCCTGCGTCAACGGAGAAGTGGTGGCAACACGCCGCTGCAGCGCCTGCTTGGCAAGCTTGATATTCCATCGCTCGAGCCGGTGCCTGAAGGTCATGTCTTGACCAAGTCGTTTTATCTGCTGCGCACGTTTCCAGGCCGTTGGGATGGCGGGCAGCTGTGGGTTGAGGCAACCGCGCGCGACAGCACTGGCGGCCGGAAAGCGCGCCGTGCCGACGGCGTCAGCTCGATCCTGATTACGCCGAACGATCTGGCCTCGGCCTGGGCGCTCGATAACGACAATCGCCCGATGTTCCCGGTGGTGCCAGGCGGCGAGCGTCAACGGGAATGGGCGTTCCGGACCGGCATCAACATCGTGATGTATGCGCTGACGGGGAACTACAAGGCTGACCAGGTCCACGTCCCGTCGCTGTTGCAACGGCTCGGACAATAGGCGTGATCGAAGGGTATGCGCTCGCGATGACGAGTGCGCCCGGCGACGAGTGAAAGCGAAGAGTGACAATGTCAGATTGGTCGATCGATTTCGCGCCGATGCTCCCAGCACCGCTGTTCTGGGCCGCGATTGCACTTACGGTGCTGCTAGTCGCGGTTCTCGTCTATCGCGGCACGCGGGGCGCGGTCCTCCGTGCACTCGCACTGGCTGCCCTGATCTTTGCGTTGGCCAATCCCACGCTGCGTCAGGAGGAACGCGAAAGCCTCGGCAATGTAGCCATCGTCGTTGTCGACGAAAGCACCAGCCAGTCGATCGCAGGACGGCCGGAACAATCGGCGGCAATTCGCAAGGAGCTGGAGCAGCGACTTGGCGCGATTGAAAAGCTCGACGTCAAATGGGTAACGGCAGCACGCCCGACTGGCACGGGCCGTGGCGGCACCAATCTTTTTGCCGCGCTTAATCGCGCACTCGCTGACGTCGCTCCGGATCGCCTGGCAGGCGTTATCCTGGTCACGGACGGCCAAGTTCATGATGTGCCGAAGTCCGCAAACTCATTGGGGTTCGATGCGCCGATCCATACGGTTCTGACTGGCCGGCCGCAGGAGTTTGATCGCCGGATCGAGATCCTGAAGGCGCCGCGCTACGGCATTGTCGGGCAGGAGCGCACAATCGAACTTGCCATTCGCGAAGCCGGCACTCGCCCGTCCGCGCTCGGGGAGTCCGTCTCGGTTCGCGTGCGCCGCGAAGGCCAGGACGATCTGACATTCCCGGCGCAAATTGATGAAACGATTTCGATCCCTATGGCGTTTCCGCACGCCGGCAAGAACATCGTTGAGATTGATCTCCCCGGTGTCGACGGCGAACTGACCCTTGCCAATAACCGCATCGTTGTTGTTGCCGACGGCGTACGTGAAAACTTGCGCGTTCTTTTGGTGTCGGGTGAGCCGCATGCCGGTGAGCGTACATGGCGCAACCTGCTGAAGTCCGATGCCGCCGTTGATTTGGTGCACTTCACGATTCTGAGGCCGCCCCACAAACAGGACGGCACGCCGATCAACCAACTATCTCTGATCGCGTTCCCGACGCGTGAGTTGTTCTCGGTCAAGATCCAGGAATTCGATCTGATCATTTTTGACCGGTACCAGCATCGCGGCATTCTTCAATTGCTATACTACGATAACATCGCTCGCTATGTCGAAGAGCACGGTGGTGCGTTGTTGGTCGCTGCCGGCGATGACTATGCGGGTCCGCAAAGCGTTGTCCGAACGCCGCTGATGAACGCATTGCCGGCGCTCCCAACCGGCGAGGTTTTGCAAGAAGCCTTCCGTCCCAGGCTCACCACGCTCGGAGCGAAGCATCCCGTGACACGTGGACTGCCAGGGGGGGACGTGACCTCGCCGACCTGGGGCCGGTGGTTTCGCCAAGTCGAGGTTCGCCCGGAGCGGGGTCGCACGATAATGACCGGCGTCCGCGAACGCCCGCTGCTCGTGCTGGATCGCAAAGGCAAGGGCCGGGTCGCTTTGCTGACGTCCGACCATGCCTGGCTTTGGGCGCGTGGCTACGACGGCGGCGGGCCACACACGGACCTGCTGCGTCGGTTGTCGCACTGGCTGATGAAAGAGCCGGATCTTGAGGAAGAGCGCCTGATTGCCGAGGCAGCAGGGCTCAAGATGACGGTCGAGCGCCGCTCGATGGAAGAGCGGGTCGGCCCCGTGATGGTTCTCACGCCAGGCGGCGAGCGCCGCCAAGTCACGCTGGAGTCCGCAGGCGAGGGTGTTTGGCGCGCCACTGTCGATGCAACCGAGCGCGGGCTCCATAAATTCGAGAGCGAAGGCCCGAACGGAAAGCTGACGGCAGTTGCCATTGCCGGTGTTGCGGACCCGCGCGAGATGTCGGAAGTCACGGCGACCAAGGCCATTATGCAGCCGCTGTCGGATTCGATTGGCGGTGGCTTGTTTTGGACCAAACAGGCCGCCGCCGCACTCACGGCGTCCAGCGACCCGGCTTCGGTCTCAGTCCCGCGCGTGACGATGCTGACGTCGGCACGTCTCTATGCAGGGTCAAGCTGGATGGCGCTGAAGGACCAGCAGGCCGCCGTCACGAAAGGTGTGTCGTTGACCCCGATGTTCAACGGCTTCCTCGCGTTGGCTGCGATGCTGTTTTTGATGACGCTCGCCTGGTGGCGTGAGGGCCGATAGCAAACTAACTGTCAGCCCCAACGCTGCTCACTGTCGCGGCGGCGCTAACATGGCCGCATGCGCTTATTCGATCGGTGTCGGTCCGGTGCCAACCGCCGTTGGCGTTTTCGTGCGCTGGACACAGGAACAGCTGACCTCGGCACAACTGCCGAGGCCAGCCCCATAACGCAGCCAAGACGCACACTACTGCACGTTCAGCAGCATCGGCGCGTTTGTTGGCGGAACCATGTTCGGCATCGTGCCGTTCCAGCGCTTTGCGTATTCGTACTGAACGATCGACGGATTTTCAGAGATCGCCTTCGCAAGCAGCGCGGCGGCCTCTGCTTTGGCCTTACCTGTCGTTTTGGTCGCATACGCTTCGGCGTCGGCACGCGCGCGAATAGCTTTCGCCTCTGCTTCCGCGACTTGGACGGTGCGCTCTGCGATCAGGCGCTGCCGCTCGAGTTCGTAGCGCTCACGTTGTGCTTCTTCGCGCTTCTTTTCCTTCTCGAGGACGGCGTCCATGTACTGCTTTGGAAACTCGATGTTCTCGATTTGCGCGGCGGTCACAATGACCGGGTAACCGTCGAGCGCCTTTTGCAGGAGTTCATCAATCTTCAAGCTTGCGGACACACGTTCCTTGATCAGACGTTCGGCATCGAACGTGGATATCGCAGCTTTGGACGACGCCTGAAGACGACGATCGAGATGGGTGGCCTCAAACTGCGCGCGTGTTCCATAACGCTTGTAGAACTCCATCACGAAGCCGGGCTTGATCCGCCAGTTCGTGGAGATGTCGGCGGTTGTCGCCAAGCGGTCTGACGTCGCCGCGGCCACGACTTCCTTGTTGACGACCTCACGCATATCGAGAGGTATCGCGGTATCGACGAACGGAATCTTGAAGTGCAGGCCGGGGCCAACCGAATACTGCGCCTTGCCGAAGCGCACGACGATCGACTCATAGCCTTGCGGGACAGTGAAATAGGATAGCCAGGCCGTGATCGCCGCGATCACAGCGGCAGCAATCGCAAGACCTGGAATGTACGGCAGATTCGGCATGTCGAACTCCTCGCCAGTTGCAACTAAGCGACGCTGTTACAACTTGGCCACGGCGGTTATGGGGCATTTGGCCAGAACTTCGCAGCTTATGGTGAGGAATTCGTTACGAGTCGGTGCAACCTGAAACGTCTAACAGGCTGATCAATTTACTATTCAAGTGCGCGCGCAATAGACGAGCGACCCGCTTGCCGTCGCGTTTTTTCAATGCGGCGAGGATCCGTTTGTGTTCCGCGATCGCTTGGGCCCAGCGACGCTCGGAGAAATTGGCTTGATAGCGCGCCAGCCGTATGCGCCCGGCGAGTTGTCGGTATTGCGCACCGAGCACGTCATTGCGTGAGCCAAAGAGGATGGCGTCGTGAATCCGCTGGTTAACCGAGAAATACTCATGGATCTCGCGTCGCTTGTAGTGATCGACCATGCGGTCGTGGAGTTCACTGATGTAGTCGATCTCGCCATCGTTCATGTTCTGGCATGCGAGTTCGCCGGCGAGAGCCTCAAGTGCGCCCATAACGGCAAAGGTCTCGGTCAACTCGATGGGTGACAGGGTAACGACAGTAGCGCCACGGTTCGGCGTGATTTTCACCAATCCTTCAATTGCCAACGCCTTCAGCGCTTCGCGCACGGGCGTGCGAGAAACGCCGCAGCGTTCGCACAACGCATGCTCGCTAATCCGTTGGCCGGGCGGCAACTCGCCGTCGAGGATCAACTGCCGGACGCGATACGTGGTCGTCGCGTGGAGGTTTTTGCGTGGGCCGTAGTTTCGGCGCTCGCTCGGCGCAAGCGGCCCGACGTCTTCGTACTCGTAGCCGAGGTCCGGAACCTTCACGATGCGTCGGCGCTGTTCGGTCATGGCAATTCAGAGTCTGCTTGACGAGGATGCTCAGCCTTGCCCGCCTGTAACGGCCTGGCAAAGCACGCGTGCAACGTTAACAGCGGGACGGTTCCCGCCATCGGCGATCTGGTGACGGCACGAGAAGCCATCAGCTGCGATGATATCATCGCTGCCGGCAGCGCGGACAGCCGGGAGCAGTGAAAGCTCGCCCATAGCCATTGAAACGTCGTAGGTCTCGGCCTGATAGCCGAAACTGCCGGCCATGCCGCAGCAGCTCGATTCGATCGGGCGAACGTCGAAGCCGTCGACAAGGCGCAAGGCGCCGGCAATCGCATCCGCTGCGCCGAATGCCTTTTGATGACAGTGCGTGTGAAGGTGAACCGTCTGCGGTCCACCCCGCCACGTTGCGATCGGGGTCTCGATGCGCCCGGCGTCGGCCTCGCGGACCAGAAACTCGCCGAGCATATAGCTCTGTTCGCCGAGCCGCTCGGCATCTGCCCCAAGCCCCATAACCTGAAACTCGTCACGCAGGCTGAAGAGGCATGAGGGCTCAATCCCGACGACTGGAGTCCCGGCGTCGAGATGCGTTTTCACAGCATCGACGAAACGCTTGGCTTCGTGTTGCGCCTCGTCGACAAGGCCGGCCGCGAGATACGTGCGGCCACAGCAGAGCGGCCGAGGCTCCTCTGGGCCGATGCAGCTGACCGAGTACCCGAGCGCTTGCAACAGGGCGACAGTGGCATCGAGATTCTCAGGCTCAAACGCACGATTGAAGGTATCCGGAAACAACGCCACACGGCGCGCCGGGTCAATCTCCGGATCGGGCTTCACGCTTTGAGAAGAGAACGGTCGCATGCGCCACTGCGGCAAAGATCGTGTGGCTGCCAGGCCGGTCATCGGCTCAAACAAGCGTGCCAAGCCCGGAATCTGGTTCCGCAGATTGAGCGCGGGAGCCAGGTAGCGTGCATACGGTGCGTAGCGCGGCATATAGGCGATCAGCCGGTCCCGTAGCGACAGCCCACGCCGCGCGTTTGCCGCCGACAGGACCTCGATCTTCATTTTGGCCATGTCAACGCCGGTGGGGCACTCCCGCTTGCAGGCTTTGCATGAGACACAGAGTTTCATGGTCTCGAGCATCGCGTCAGACGCAAAGGCGTCCGCGCCAAGCTGACCGGATAGTGCCAATCTCAGCGTATTGGCGCGACCGCGAGTGAGATCGCGCTCGTTGCGCGTGACGCGATAGCTCGGGCACATTGCGCCGCCGGCCAGTTTTCGGCAGGCGCCATTGTTGTTGCACATCTCGACCGCGCCCTGAAAACCGTCAGCGCCGCCTGGCCAGGCCGACCAATTGAACTTGGGCGTGTGGTGCGATGTGCCGTAGTCCGGTTTGTAGCGGAACAGCTGGCGATCATTCATGCGCGGCGGACGAACGATTTTGCCGGGATTCATAGTGCCGCCCGGATCGAAACGTTCTTTCACCTCTTCGAAGACGGTGACAACGTCTTGCCCGTACATTGTTTCGTGGAACTCGGACCGGACCAGTCCGTCGCCGTGTTCACCGGAGTGGGCGCCCTTGTAATCTTTGACCATCGCGAACGCCTCTTCGGCGATCGCGCGCATTGTCACGGCGTCCTGCTCGAGTTTCAAATTGAGCACGGGGCGCACATGCAAACACCCGACCGAGGCATGGGCGTACCATGTGCCAGTGGTCCCGTGCTTCTCAAAGACCGCGGTCAGGCGCTCCGTATAGTCAGCGAGATGTTCGAGCGGCACGGCTGCGTCTTCGATAAACGAGACCGGTTTACCTTCGCTCTTCATGCTCATCATGATGTTGAGGCCGGCCGTGCGCACGCCCCAGATCGCCGCCTGCTGTCCGCGATCCGAAACCTTGCCGACACTGTTGGGATGATCGAGATCGCCCATAAGCTCGTCGAGTTGGTCCAGGCGCCGCAGGTTTTCGGCCTGATCAGGCTCAGCAAACTCAACCAGCAGCAACGCATCCGGATTGCCGCGGACATGGGTATCCATCACCGGGCGGAACATGGCGATGTCCCGCGCCAGAGAGATCAACGTCGCATCAACGACTTCGACGGCCACCGGGCCGAGCGTGACGATGTGCTGGGCGGCTTCCATCGCCGACCGAAACGTTGGGAAGTGGCAAACACCCAGGGCTTTATTGACCGGCTGATCGGCGAGCCGGACCTGAATGGCTTGCGACATCGCCAGCGTGCCTTCGGATCCGCACAGTAGTGTTGCCAGATTAATCGGTTCGCCCGTATCGGGAAGCAAAGCATCGACCAGGTAGCCGCCAACCCTACGGGAGACTTCGGGAAACGCCGCAGAGATCGTGTCGCGGCGATGCTGACCTAACGCAGCAAGGTCTCGAAACAGTTCGTTAACGTCGTCCGGGAGATTCGTGCGGTCGAAGTTCGCGGGCAATTCGCCGAACCGGGCTGCAGTCCCGCTTGCGAGCACGGCGTCGATGGCGACAACATTGTCGCGCATGATGCCGTAGCGGATCGAGCGCGTTCCGCACGAGTTGTTGCCGGTCATGCCGCCAATCGTGGCCCGCGAGGATGTTGAGACATCCACCGGAAACCATAAGCCGGACGCGGCGATCTGACGATTGAGGTCGTCCATCGTGATGCCCGGCTCGACCCAGGCTGTGCGCGCGTCAAAATCAGTGTCGATGATCCTATTCAGGTGCTTCGAGAAGTCGATCACCAGGGCGCGGCCGACCGTCTGGCCGGATTGTGATGTCCCACCGCCGCGGCCCAGAACCGAGACACCTTCGTCGCGCGCCAGTGAAATGGCCGCCGCAACATCGGCAGCGCGCTTCGGAACGACGACGCCGATCGGTTCGATCTGGTAGAGCGAGGCATCTGTCGCATACCGTCCGCGCGAGAACGGGTCGAATAACACCTCGCCTTCAATCTCCCGGTTGAGACGCTCCGCAAGCCGATGGTTCACGGCGCTAATCCCGTTCTTGGCGACCACCGATGCCCCCCTCCTCCCACAACCCGATAGGTAAAGCTTGAAATAAAATTGTATACAATTTTATGATTGGCAATGGAGAACGATCAGGCGGGCGGATTTGCGCCGCTGCGCAGGATGGATTCGCCGCGGCCGTCGCTGTTCCGCTGGCGAGACGGCGAGACACGAAACCGACAGGGGAGGACGCAGATGGCATCGCCTGCACAAGCGAAACAGGGACACAACACGCCACGGCGGGCCGGGCGCCACTTCCTGCAGATACCGGGGCCCTCGCCCGTTCCCGATCGCATTCTCGGTGCGATTGCGATGCCGGTGCTCGACCATCGCGGCCCGGAGTTTCAGCAGTTGGGCCGTCGCGTGTTGACAGGCATCAAGACGATTTTCCAGACCGAGCACCCGGTGATCATTTACCCGTCCTCGGGAACCGGCGCATGGGAGGGCGCGCTGGTGAACACCCTTTCACCAGGAGACCACGTCCTGTTCTACGAGACCGGCCACTTCGCGTTTCTTTGGACAAAGCTGGCCGAAAAGCTCGGCCTGAATGTCGAAGTCATCGGCAGTGACTGGAGCGCCGGCGTGGACCCGAACCGCATCGAGGCGCGGCTGAAGGAGGACACCGGCCACACCATCAAGGCCGTGTGCGTCGTCCATAACGAAACGTCGACTGGTGCGACATCGCGCATTCCGGATGTGCGCGCAGCGATCGATGCCGCCGGCCATCCGGCGTTGTTCATGGTCGATACGATCTCCGGCCTGGCCTCCGCGGATTATCGTCATGATGAGTGGCGTGTCGACGTTACGGTTTCGGGGTCGCAGAAAGGCCTGATGCTGCCGCCCGGCCTCGGGTTCAACGCCCTATCCCCACGGGCGCTTGAAGCCCACAAGGCTTCGACGTCGGCCAGATCGTACTGGGATTGGGCAGAGATGCTGCCCGCCAACGCTAACGGCTTTTTCCCCTATACACCGGCCACAAACCTGCTTTACGGCCTCTCGGAAGCCATCGATATGCTGCACGAGGAAGGGCTGGATGCCGTCTTTCAGCGCCATCATCGCCATGCGGAAGCCACGCGCCGCGCAGTCGCGCACTGGGGCTTGCAAAACCTCATCACTGAGCCACGGGATTTCTCGCCCGTGTTGACTGCAGTCGTCATGCCGGAGGGTCACGACGCCGATCAGTTCCGCAGCGTCGTTCTTGATGCCTTCGACATGTCGCTCGGGACGGGATTATCGAAAGTCGCCGGCAAGGTGTTCCGGATCGGTCATCTCGGCGATTTCAACGATCTGACTTTGGTTGGCACGCTATCCGGTGTTGAGATGGGGCTCGGGCTCGCAGGTGTACCACACACCGCTGGCGGCGTGCAGACCGCGATGAGTTATCTTGCGGAAACGGCACCGCGTGCTGCGTAGAGGACGTATGGCAACGGCTTGGACGTCTGGCTGCAGGGCGCGCTGGTCTGCAACGCGCATCGTGCCATTGACCCCGCGCCGCGTTTCGCCTTCGTTGGATGACGGCGCGCGAGTGATTGACAAGAAGGGCTGCGGATCATGGCGGACGGGCAAACAGGACAGGACTTGATCTACGAGGTGCGGGACGGCGTTGGGTTCGTTACGTTGAACCGGCCTCAGGCGCGCAATGCGCTCACGCATGAGATGTACGATGAGCTTGCACGGATCTGCACGTCGATCCCTGACGACGGCTCGGTCCATGCCTTGCTGATCACAGGCGCCGGCGAAAAGGCTTTCGCAGCGGGAACTGACATCTCGTTGTTTCTCGACTTTACGACGGCCGAGCAGGGGCTGGCGTACGAGGACGCGGCAAAGCGCAACTTCGATGCCTACGACGCTTGTCCTGTTCCGATGATCGCGGCGATTTCCGGTGCGTGCACGGGCGGCGGCGCCGGCATCGCTGCGTGCTGTGATCTGCGGATTGCGACGCGGTCTCTGAAGTTCGGATTCCCGATCGCGCGCACACTCGGAAACATGCTTTCTGCGGACACCTTGTATCGCGTGGTGGCGCTGATCGGAGAAGCGCGGACAAAGGACATCCTTCTCACGTCACGGCTGATCGAGGCCGAGGAAGCCCTGGCAACAGGTCTTGTCAACGAAGTTGTCGATGATCACGCCGCGTTGATGGACCGCGCGTGGGATCTCGCAAAGCAGCTGAAGAATCATGCACCACTGACCATGCGGGCAACCAAGGTGTTGTTGTCACGAATCCGCACGCACGGGCCGACGGCTGAAGACACCGACTGGATCGCCAAAGTGTACGCGAGTGCTGATTTCAAGGAGGGTCGCGAAGCCTTTCTGGAAAAGCGCAAACCGAATTGGCGTGGTGTCTAGTGGTCTTGCGCGCGACATCGAGTACTCAGAGTTGGCTTGCGCGGGACTCGCTATGGATCGACGCGCTTCTAAAGGGCCTGCGACGCAAAACACTACACTTTTGACTGCAGATGTTCAGTATACTACAGGTTGTGCTCCGGATCTCGGAGTGACAAGGCGATGGCTGAGGCCGACCAGACTGACATGCAGGTCTTTGAGGATGAGCGAACCGGCAATTGGTTCCTGCCCTACGAGACAGCCAAAGGCACAGAGCTCGACGTCATGTTCGACGGCGAGCAACCCTGGTTCACGCAAGCCGACATGGCCACCATGTTTGGTGTCGACAGGGACACAGTTGGCATGCACATCGGAAGATTCTCGGAAGATGGCGAGCTTGACGAAGCAACTACCGAGGATTTCTCGGTAGTTCGAACCGAGGGCACGAGACAGGTTAAACGGCAGGTCACGCACTACAGCCTGGATGTCGCTTTCTACGTCGGTTATCGCGTCAACTCGACTGAAGGTAAACTGTTCCGGCGCTGGGCGACGTCGGTCTTGGTGCAAGTCGCGACAAAGGGCTTTGTCGTCAATCAGCGCATGCTGAAAGGCCAATCGGACCGCATCCGGGAACTACGGCGTATCATCGCCGACCTCCGGTCTGAAGAAGCCAATCTCTATGGTGAACTGCGCGATATATGCGCGATGTGCCAGGACTATGACCCCAAGAGCAGCGCAGCCCATGCGTTCTATAAACTCATGCAGGCCAAGTTGTTCTATGCGGTGGTCTCGGCAACGCCGGCCCAAGTCATGTCGCAACGCGCCGACGCACAGTCTGAAAACATGGGACTTCAGAGTTGGGCTGGAGATCGATTGCTGTCCCGCGATGTAACCGTAGGAAAGAACTACCTGACTCAGCCAGAAATGATTGAGCTCAACAGGCTGACGGGACTTCTGTTGGATATTTTCGAAGACCAGCTGGATATCGGGCGCTTAACGACGATGGACGACGCCGCTGTTCTCTTAGATAAGCAGTTGAGCGAGCTCGGTCGTGTCGTACTCGAAAATCCCGGACCTCCGAGCAGCAAAGATGCGAAAGCGTTGGCGAGGGCGCAGTACAAGATATTCAATGAATGTCGACGGTCACTCAGTGCGAAGCGCGTAAGTAAAGAACTCGATGAACTTGCGCAGTCCAGTCGGTCGCTTGGCCGAAAGTCGGCGAAGAAACAGGCAAAGCGGAAAGAGTAGTCCGCAATCTGCATTCTCGTGACCGAGCCGGATTTCCGGTTGTCGCCCCAAGACGCGGTTTGTTGCAGAGTTCTTAGACTAGCCGCCAATGAACTTTCTGGCCGGCACGGTTCTTGGCCGCGCTGAAGCTCGGATCGGCGTTTGGTCGGAAGCGCTCCGGGTTGCAACAGATGAAATCGGATTCGATTAAGCTGCCGGCGCCGACTTGCCTTTGTCCGAGCACGTCACGCACATTCCGGATCTCGGCGCGCTTCGCTATGTGCACATTGCGTCGGAGACCGGGGACATCGGCACCGAAATCGTTGCCTGCCACAACTCCAAGGTCTCGTTCGACCAAAGGCAAGGCGTCGTCGCGGTTCAACCTGGCGCCGTGCGATGCAAGCTGTTGCACAACTCGTAGCACCGCATTTTCGCTGCGCCGACCCATCGGACGTGAGGCGTCTGCGCGGGATGCTGGTTGGTCACGCGCCTTGCCCGAAGCGCACGCGTGCCGCTAAGGTTTCGCTCGGAAATCACAATACAAAATCCCATGGGAGGCGCAGGCATGGCGGCAATCGGGTTCATTGGGCTCGGCAACATGGGCGGGCCGATGGCCGGCAACCTTGTCAAGGCCGGTCACACGGTGAGCGGATTTGATCTTGTTGCTGCGAATGTCGATGCTGCATCTGCTCAAGGTGTCACGCCGGCGTCATCGCTGGCGAGCGCCGCTAGCGACGTCGACGTTGTCGTCACCATGCTCCCGGCTGGCGAGCACGTGCGCAAAGTCTGGCAGGAGGCCATCGGTGCGGCAAAACCCGGAACGCTCTTCATCGACTCGTCGACGATTGATGTCGACAGTGCCAGAGCGGTCCACGCAGCCGCTGCAGAAGCGTCGATGACGTCCCTTGACGCACCGGTGTCCGGCGGAGTCGGCGGTGCGGAAGCGGCGTCTCTGACGTTCATGGCCGGGGGCAGCGCGGACGCGTTCGCAGCGGCCGAGCCATTTCTGCAGGCGATGGGCAAGCGCATCATTCATTGCGGAGAGGGTGGCGCAGGCCAGGTCGCGAAGCTGTGCAACAACATGGTGCTTGCGATCGCGATGATCGGCACCGCTGAGGCGATGACCATGGGGCAGCGGCTGGGGCTGACGCCGCAAACCTTGTTTGACGTGATATCGACATCGTCCGGCCAAACCTGGGCCTTGACGCACCACTGTCCGGTGCCGGGCCCTGTTCCCGGCTCAGCTGCGGACAACGGATTCAAGCCGGGCTTTGCAACCGAGCTGATGTTGAAGGACGTGACGCTTGCCCAGTCTGCTGCACGGTCGGCCGGAACGGCCACGCCACTCGGCGCAATGGCGGCTCAGATGTTCCGCATGTTTCACGATGCCGGACATGGGCAAACGGATTATGCGGCTATCATCAAGATGATCGCAGGTGAAACCGACAGCCTTTGATCTCGGACGAAGTGGTTTTGAAGCCTCTCGCCGAGCGAGCAATGTGGGACAGATGATATGGAACGCGCATCGGAGCGGATCGGCTTTATCGGCTTGGGGCAGATGGGATTGCCGATGGCGCGCAATCTCGTGTCCTGTGGTCACGACGTCCGCGCCTTTGATGTTTCCCGTGAGGCGCGCGAGCGTGGGGCCGCGACCGGTCTCACAATTGCGGACACGGCGCTTGACGCAGCGGACGGGGCAAAGGCCCTGATTACGATGCTGCCGATGGGACAGCATGTGCTGTCGGTTTACGAACATAAGGTTCTGTCGGCGCTGTCCGATACGGCCATTGCGATCGATTGTTCAAGCATCGACATGGCTTCGGCTGAGATCGCCCATGCGCGTGCGGATGAGGCGGGGCTGGCGGCCGTGGACGCTCCCGTTTCCGGCGGGATCATGGGAGCGGACGCGGCAAGCCTGACGTTCATGGTTGGTGGAGCGGCGGCCGCCTTCCAGACAGCCGAGCCCATTCTGGCGTGCATGGGCCGGAAGATCATCCACTGTGGCGACGCCGGTGCCGGCCAAGGCGTAAAGATGTGCAATCAGATGATGGTTGCCGCAAACGTCGCCGTCGTCGCGGAAGCCTTCATGCTCGCGGAGCACATGGGGCTGGATCCGAAGATTGTCTACGACGTTGTGATCGGGTCGTCCGGCAACAGCTGGGCGCTGGAGAACTACTGTCCGGTTCCGGGGCTGTCGCCCATGAGTGCAGCAGACCGTGGGTTTTCACCGGGGTTTACAACGGAGTTGATGCTTAAGGATCTCGGGATCTTCCAAGCGGCTGCACGTGTGGCAGGAACGGCAACACCTGTAGGTGCCGCAGCAACTGAGGTCTATCGCTTGATGCGCGATGCGGGTTATGAGAGCCACGATTACTCGGCGATCATCGAGTTTCTGCGCGGCAAACGACCGCCATCAACTGCTGAAGGCGCTTAGGGCATGAGCCAATCTTCCATCTACGTTTTCGATGCGTATGGCACCTTATTCGATGTTCATGCAGCGGCAGGCGCCTACGCGGACCAAATCGGCAGCAGTTGGACCCGAATGTCAGAGGTCTGGCGCGCCAAGCACCTGGAATACACCTGGATCTATGCGCAAACGGGACGGCACACGACCTTTTGGCAGCTGACAGAACAAAGCCTCGACACAGCAATTGCGTCGGTTGGGGGCATTCCGGACGGCTTGAAGCCGAAGCTTCTGGCGGCTTATCGCGAGCTGGATGCCTATGCCGAAGTGCCGTCCGTTCTCGCAAGCTTGAAAGAGCGGGGCGCGCAGCTTGCAATTCTGACTAACGGCGACCCCGACATGATTGCCGATGCCACGCGGTCGGCAGGCCTCGATTCTGTTCTTGATCGGATTATCACAGTCCACGAAGCCGGCGTTTTCAAACCGGACATGCGCGTTTACAAGCTTGTCACCAACGCATTCGGTTGTGCACCTGGCGGCGTCTCATTCCAGTCATCGAATCGTTGGGACATTACAGGCGCTCATGTGTTTGGGTTTCGTACGGTCTGGATCAATCGAAGTGGTGCGCCGGCCGAGTATCCCGAAACGCCACCGGATCGTACGGCATCCGACCTGACGGCACTCTTGGAAAACTGATCTCCGAGGAGGCCATATGGCCATTGTCGACTACTACCTGTCTCTCAACAGCCCTTGGACCTTTCTTGGTGCACAGCGGTTCGCTGAAATCGTCAAACGGCATGGCGCGATCGTGCGAACCAAGCCCACCAATTTCGGTGAAGTCTTTGCGGCCACCGGCGGCCTGCCGCTGCCCAAGCGGGCGCCGGAGCGCCAAACCTATCGCATGATGGAACTCAAGCGGTGGCGGGCCCATCTCGACGTACCGATCGTGCTTGAGCCGGAGTTCTTTCCCTCGGACGAAACGGCAGGTGTCCGGTTGGTGATTGCCGCTGAGTTAGCCGGCCTCGATGCGCTCGCGATCTCGATTGAGATTGGCCGCGAACTGTGGGAACGCGACCACAACATTGGTGAAGAAAGCGCGTTGAAGACCGCCGTCACCCGCGCCGGCGTCGATTACGAAGCGCTGACACAGTCCATGCCAGATGACGCGCAGCTCGATGCCGTATGGGCGGCGAACACTAAAGAAGCTGTATCGCGCGGCGTGTTCGGAGCACCAAGCTACGTACTGGAGAGTGGTGAGATATTCTGGGGGCAAGATCGCGTCGAGTTCGTCGATCGGGCGCTGGCTGCACTGTGATGGCGTGCCGGCCGACTGTGACAGCGCATGAGCCGGCTCGCGCGATCGTGTAATGGCGGCTCGCACGATCCGAGATACTGCAGGTTTGCGACAATCACAGGGTTGCGAACTGAAGGATCTCCAACATGAACGCGCCGCGCCTCCTCATTTTTGCAGCGCTGTCCGGCCTGCTGATCTCTGCGACATCTGCGTTCGCTCTCGACCGTTTCGTCAGCAGCGGTGCTGACAATCTCGTCATCAAGGGTTACGCGACTACGTCGTACTTCTCCGACGGCACGCCGAAGAAAGGGTCGGCTGCGCACGCTGTGACATGGAAGGGCGTGACGTGGCGGTTCGCAACCGCAGCTGATGCCGCAAAATTCAAGGCCAATCCAGGTGCTTTCGCCCCGCAGTTCGGCGCTTATTGTACCGGTGGCCTCTCACAGCGGCACGTTGTGACTGGGAACCCAAAGATCTGGCGCATGCACCAGGGCAAGCTCTATCTATTTTTTGCGCGCGCCGGCGCCAAACGCTTCGATCGCGATCCGGAGGGAACAATCGCGAAGGCAAGCGCCTTCTGGAACACGCTCGACGTGAAAGACCGCTGATGGAGAATGGCGCTGTGATCGCGGGCGCGGCGATACCCGGTATCGCCGCGCTTTAGCCAAAGCAGGCTAGTACTTGGTCTTTGCGCCGGCCTGGTTGCTTTGAATGGCCCGCAATGTCTTGCGTTGACGCTTCCATTCCGCCGGTGACGCGGCTTTGGCGGCTGCTTCTGAATTGACGCGCTGCTCGTCGTCATACGCGACGCTACCCGAAAAGCCGTATTGCTTGCGCGCCTTGGACAGGA
The DNA here is from genome assembly GCA_039186015.1 of Pseudomonadota bacterium. Classification (GTDB taxonomy): domain Bacteria; phylum Pseudomonadota; class Alphaproteobacteria; order Rhizobiales; family Hyphomicrobiaceae; genus JBCBWG01. The sequence continues at coordinate 933 of JBCDAH010000028.1, read as the reverse complement.
TCGCGGCATTTTTCTTGAAGGCTTTGCGCGCTGCATCAATCCGGCCGGCATCGCGCAGTTTGATCGCTTCCTCGCGCCGTGCACGTGCCTTCAGCAAGGTGACGTCCCGCATGACGTCGCCATCGGCACTGCTTTCGGAAAGCGAGCGGTCATCGGTCCATTCCGTCCGAACGCGAGTCGTGACCCGCATCGGAACGTTGGTGTCTGCCGCCCGATAGCGCACTTCCACCTCAGCCAAGTCCAGGCCGGCGCTGGCCATGCCCTCCGGAACCTCGACTTCAGCCAACAGGACCTGCTCGCTGCCACCAATCAGCTGGCCGACGCGGAAGACGATGGTCCGTCCCCGAACCTCAGCCTTACGCCCCAGGCCACCGATCGGACGCACGTCACCAAGGCAGCGAATGATGATCTCAACATTCTGGGCCACGACGCCAAGAGCCTCGTCGAACTCCTTGTTGAAGAAGTTGATCAGGTCCTGCGGTTCCTGCACGAATGCGTGGTTGCCTTCGCCTGTTCGGGCCAGTGCGGCCATCAGGTCTTCGTTGTAGCCATCGCCCAACCCAATCGTTGAGACGACGATGCCCTCACCGGACAATTGCCGCCCGAGCCGCTCGAAATCCAAGGGATCCTTCGGACCGACGTTTGCAAGCCCGTCCGACAGTAAGATGATGCGGTTGATCTTGTCGCGCGATGCGAACTTGCGAACTTCCTCGGCACCGGCGTTGACGCCGGCATAAATCGCGGTCGAACCCCCAGCTTGCAGGCCGCGGATGCGTTCGGCAATCCAGCGCCGGTTGCTCACTTTCGTTGCCGGCACGATTGTTTTGACGGCGCTCTCATAAGCAATCACCGACACGATATCTGTGGACTCGAGCCGTTCCAGAGCCATAAGAGCGGCGCGTTTCGCCTCCTCAATGCGACGACCCCGCATCG
>JBCDAH010000027.1:0-39878 GCA_039186015.1 Pseudomonadota bacterium | reverse complement strand
CGCCGCCCACGCGGAGGGCCCGAGCGAAGCGAGGAACAGCCCGTGAGCGAAAACATCGAGCGCAGGCTATCCTGGTAGGACGATCCCAGGCTGGAGTAGCCGTGAGCGATAAACAACACGCATTAGAGCTGCTGCAGGTCGTATCGATGCAGGATGTCGAACAGTTCAACCGCTGCGTTCTCGCGATGTCGGCGGTAGAGTTTGCGAACACGTTCGACATTGCGTTGCTCAAGGAGCTTGACCATTCTGGCGTGGTCCGCAGTCGACTTGCGAGGGACCTTGCGAAACTTCAATGTAAACATGCGAACACGATGCGCCTGATCGAGCAGGCGACCGATGATCTTTGCGAGGCGCCGGTTGCGCACATAGTCGAGATGCAACCGGTGAAACCGGTCGTCGGCGACGGCCCACTTGGCCAACGCTGCGCGATCAATGGCGGCCTCCATGGCTGCTACCGTCGCCGCCAATTCCGTCAATTGGGATTGCGAGAGACCTTGTTCGGCCAGCGCTGCCGCACACTCCGGCTCCAGCATCTTCAACAAGTCATAGATGTCGCGCATCTCTTCAACGGAAATCGGCAGAACGCGCATCCCCCGCCGCGCCTTGAGTTCAATCAGACCATCATCTGTCAGTTTGACGAGCGCCTCGTGCACGGGCGTTCGACTGATGCCAAGACGCTCCGCCAACTCCGTCTCCATGCATTGAAATCCGGGCGGCAGTTCGTTCCACATGATCTCCCGCTTGATCCGCAGATAGGCTGCTCGCGTTCGACTGGCTTTCGGCAGACTGCCGATCGGCTCGCGACGTTCCGTCATAACTACCACCGGAACTCTCCCTCCTTCACCAGTCCAGTTGGCTGGCATTCATCGTTCGGCGCACAGATCCGCCGCAGGTGACATGCAGAAACTCGCATCGAACAGCGCGTTGACTTCGGAGCTTTAATGCATACATTGTGCGATAAGAAAACTGATACAAAGTAGAGCGGGCGCTCGGTCACAAAGCAAGTGCAACCGCCAAAATCAAATGGGTGAGTTCTGTCGAACGCTCTCGATAAGAGCTCACCGGGAGGGAAAGGGATGGCCTCAGTGGACATCCGCAACGTTCGCAAGTCGTTCGGCGCGGTTGAAGTGTTGCACGGTGTCAGTGTCCCCATTGACGACGGCGAGTTTGTCGTGCTTGTCGGCCCATCGGGATGCGGCAAGTCCACGTTGCTGCGCATGCTCGCAGGCCTGGAAAACATCACGTCAGGTGAAATCGCGATCGGCGGCCGGGTGGTCAACAACGTCCATCCGAAAGAGCGCGACATCGCGATGGTGTTTCAGAACTACGCGCTCTATCCGCACATGACAGTCGCCCAGAACATGGGCTTCTCTCTGAAGCTTCGGAACACCGACAAATCGATTATCGCAGAGCGCGTTGCGCGCGCGGCCGAGATACTTGGCCTGTCCAATCTTCTTGATCGCTTTCCGCGCCAGCTCTCCGGCGGCCAGCGTCAACGCGTCGCCATGGGCCGTGCGATCGTGCGCGATCCGCAGGTATTCCTGTTCGACGAGCCGCTGTCAAATCTTGATGCCAAACTGCGCGTTGCGATGCGGACCGAAATCAAGGAGTTGCACCAGCGGCTGCAAACCACGACGGTTTATGTGACGCATGACCAGATCGAAGCGATGACGATGGCTGACAAGATCGTTGTCATGCATGATGGTATCGTCGAACAAATCGGCGCGCCGCTTGAGCTCTATGACGATCCGCAGAACCTCTTTGTCGCGGGCTTTATCGGATCTCCGGCCATGAATTTCCTGACCGGCAAGATAAACGCAAACGGCCAGGCGAGCGTCGAGCTTGCCGACGGAACCACGATGCCGCTAGCGGACGCTCCGACTGCAAGCGACGGGCGCCCAGTCACCTACGGCATCCGGCCCGAACATCTCGAACTCGCTGACGAGGGCGTCCCAGCCGAAGTCATCGTCGTCGAACCAACCGGTGCCGAGACGCTTCTCTTCGTGCGGATTAACGGCCAGGAAGTTGTTGCCATCGAGCGCGAGCGACATGAACTGAAACCGGGCCAGACCATCAAGCTGCGACCACGTCTCGATTATGCAAAACTCTTCGACCCGGAGACCGGCCAACGACTCTAATGGCTGCCAACTCCCAATAACACGCCGAACGGCGAACCTGATAACCGGCGCAAACCAAGCCGGATCAATACGGAGGAAATCTTATGACAAGTCGTTTCGACCGACGTTCGATCTTAAAGGGTGCGGCCGCCACTGCAGCGATCACCGCCGCGGGTTCGCAGAGCGACCTCTTCGGGTTCGCCAAGGCCTGGGCGGCTGAAAACCCCTTCAAGCCGGAAGCGGGTGCATCGCTGTCCCTGACCCGCTGGCGGCGTTTCGTCCAGACAGAGGACGATGCGTTCCGCTAGATCGTCGCCGCCTTCACCAAGGCAACCGGCGTGGAGGTCAAGCTTTCCGAAGAGGGCCTCGACGACATCCAGCCCAAGGCATCCGTTGCTGCCAACACGGGCCAGGGCGCCGATATGTTCTGGGGCATCTTCTCGTTCCCGCACTTGTTCCCCGAGAAGTCACTCGATCTCACCGATGCGATGGACTACCTCGGCAAGAAGTACGGTGGCTGGACAGACGCTGCTGTCGTCTACGGCCGCGGCACAGGCAAGAAATGGGTTTGCATGCCCGTTGGCATCGTCGGCAACTACATCAACTTCCGCCGCTCTTCGATCGAAAAAGCCGGTTTCAAGGATGTGCCCGAAACGACCGACGGCTTCCTGGAGATGATGGCCGCGCTGAAAAAGCAAGGCACGCCGGGCGGCTTTGCGCTCGGTAACGCCTCCGGCGACGGAAACTCCTGGACGCACTGGCTGCTATGGTCGCACGGCGGCAAACTGGTCGATGAGAACGACAAAGTCGCCATCCAGTCCGCAGAGACGAAGGCGGCGCTTGAGTACTGCAAGAAACTCTACGAGGCCTCCGCACCCGGCACGATTTCTTGGAACGACAGCTTCAATAACAAAGCGTTCCTATCGGGCCAGGTCCACGTCACCAACAACGGTATTTCCATCTATGCTGCGGCCCAGCGCAACGCCGCCGGCGGCGATGCTCTTGCCAAGGAAATCGCTGACGATATGGACCACGCCTATTATCCGATCGGTCCGGTTGGCAAGCCGACGGAGTTGCAGGCGGTGTTCCCAATCATGGCGATGAACTACACCAAGTATCCGAATGCCGTGAAAGCGTTCCTCACGTACTGGATGGAGGCGGACCAGTACAACAAGTGGATTAAGGCTTCGGTCGGCTACGTCACCCATACGCTGAACGCCTACGACGACAACCCGGTCTGGACCGAAGATCCAAAGCGCAAGGTGTTCCGCGATGCCGGCAAGCGCACGCTGCCGTTCGGCTGGCCCGGAACGATTGGCGAAAAGGCCGCATCGGCCATGGCCGACTTCATCGTCGTCAACATGTTCGCTAACTTTGCGTCCGGACGCATGGATGCTGATGCGGCGATGAAGCAGGCCGCGCGTCAGGCATCGCGCATTTATCGCTAAGGGCGACGCCTACGCTCGCCCGGCGTACTGCCGGGCGGATCGTGGTTGGCGGAGGCACATGACCGGTTGCCTCTGCCAAACCACATCTCGGAACGACCAAGTCAGACATAGCCACTCAGGAACAGCCATGGCCGAGTTCACTGTGCGTGACACGTCCGAGCCCCGCGCGGTTGCGCGCGATGACCGCGGGCTTTGGGAGCGGCTGAAGTACGACCGGAACTATCTCGGGTTCTGGTTCATGTTCCCGGCTATCGCCTTTCTGGTTCTGTTTCTGGCCTACCCGCTCGTGCTTGGCATCTGGATGAGCTTCACCGATGTCCGCATCGGGCGAGCCGGCCAGTATGTCGGAGTTGAGAACTACCAGTGGATGCTGGACGATCCCGTCTTCTGGTTGTCGGTTTTCAACACCATGCTCTATACGGTGGTGGCGAGCGTTGCGAAGTTCGCGATCGGCCTCTACCTGGCGCTACTTCTCAACAAGCACATGCCGTTTAAGGCGATAATCCGCGCAGTCGTGCTCATCCCGTTCATCGTGCCGACGGTCCTGTCTGCCATTGCCTTCTGGTGGATATACGATCCGCAGTTCTCCATCATATCTTGGTCGCTGCGCCAGGTCGGCCTGATCGAGACCAACATCAACTTTCTTGGCGAGCCATGGAACGCGCGCTGGTCGGTGATCTTCGCCAACATCTGGCGGGGCGTACCCTTCATCGCGATCACATTGCTTGCCGGCTTGCAGACAGTTTCGCCGTCCCTCTACGAAGCGGCCACGCTCGACGGCGCCACATCCTGGCAGCGCTTCCGTTACATTACTTATCCGTTGCTGACGCCGATTATTGCTGTCGTCATGACATTTTCAGTCTTGTTCACCTTCACCGACTTCCAGCTCATCTGGGTCTTGACGCGCGGCGGCCCCGTCGACGCAACGCACCTCATGGCGACACTCAGTTACCAGTGGGGCATCCTCGGCGGAAAGCTTGGCGAGGGCGCAGCAGTTGCTGTTGCGATGATCCCGTTCCTCCTCGCGTGCATCATGATCAGCTGGTTTGGCCTGCAACGCCGCAAATGGCAGCATGGGGAAGATAAATGAGCGAGTCCATTCAAGTCCGCAGGCCAGATCCCGGCGCGTCTCAGGACACCACCGGGCGCGGCGACGATATCGAGGGCATGGACTACCTTGAGACTCGGTCGCAAAGACTCGTCACGACCTATCTGCCGCTCGCGATCATCATGTTCGTGTTGCTGTTCCCGTTTTATTGGATGGGCCTGACGTCGATCAAACCCGACAGGGAATTGCTCGATCTCGACAACAACAGCCCGTTCTGGACCGTTGCACCGACGCTCAAGCACTACTACGCGCTGTTGTTTGAGACCCAGTATCCGACCTGGTTATGGAACACGATGTTCGTCGCGATCGCCTCGACCATCCTGTCGCTGATTGCAAGTGTGCTGGCCGCCTACGCAATCGTGAGACTGCGCTACAAAGGCTCGCAGACGATCGGGGGAATGATCTTCCTCGCCTATCTTGTGCCGCCTTCGATCCTGTTCATTCCGCTTTCGACAGTTGTGTACCAATACGGCCTGTTCGACACGCCCTTCGCGCTCATTCTGACCTACCCGACCATCCTGATCCCGTTCTCGACCTGGCTCCTGATGGGCTACTTTCGCTCCATCCCGTTCGAGCTTGAGGAATGCGCACTGATCGATGGTGCAAGCCGCTGGCAGATCCTGACGCAGATCATCCTGCCGCTCGCCGTGCCGGGGCTGATCTCGGCGTTCATCTTCTGCTTCACGCTGTGTTGGAACGAGTACATCTATGCGCTGACGTTCATCTCGTCGACCGAGAACAAGACTGTGCCGGTGGCAATCGTCACCTCGTTTACCGACGGCGATGCCTATCGCTGGGGCTCGATCATGGCGGGCGCTCTGTTCGGCTCGCTACCGCTTGTCATCCTGTATGCGTTCTTCGTTGAACACTACGTCTCGGCCATGACCGGTGCAGTTAAGGAATAGGCGGTCCGGATGAAGATCACCAAAGTTGAGGGCGTCCTGCTTTCAGAGGAATTGCCTGAAGAGCACATTGTGCGTTGGTCCGGTGGTGAGATGGCGATCGCGAATTCCGCACTCGTCGTCATTCACACGGACGAGGGCGTAACTGGGATTGGTGATACCTACGCCGGCGGCTGGTTCTACCCGGAAGCCGCAAAGGCGATGGTCGAACACTTCGCTCCGTTACTCATTGGTGAAGACCCGCGCGACCCCACCAAACTGGCGCGCATGATCTGGAACAAGAGCCTCTATTGGGGACGTGTTGGCGCCGGCGCAAACGCCGTCTCCGCGATCGAGAATGCGCTATGGGATGTAGCAGGGCAGGCGGCGGGTCTGCCGGTCTGGCAGATGCTCGGCGGCAAGGTGCACGACCGGATCAAGGTCTACGCGTCAGCTGGTCTGCAAAAGCCGGACACGGCCGTGCGCGATGAGATGCGCGCTCATCTGGCAGCAGGTTACCGCGCTGTGAAAATCCGCGTGCCGACCGATATTGACGCAGCCGTCCACAAGGTCCGCATATGCCGTGAAGCGTTGGGGCCTGGCATTGAATTGATGGTCGATGCCGTCATGGGTTCGCATCCCGAACCCTGGCAGGCGAAGACCGCGATCGCGTTTGCGCACGCGATCGAAGAGTTCGATATCGCATGGCTGGAGGAACCTTGCGCCGGAGACGACTACGAAGGATATGCGCGAGTCCGCGAGGCAACACGGATCCTGGTCAGCGGTGGTGAGACGTCTTTCGGGCTTGGCGAGTTCCGCCACTTCTTCAACTACGGATCGCTCGATATCGTGCAGCCCGATGCCTGCACGTCCGGCGGCCTTGTTGAGTGCAAGCGGATTTGTGCCGCTGCCGCCATGCATGGCGTGCGCATCGCGCCACACGCCTGGGGATCCGGCGCGACAGTCATGGCGAATGCACACTGGGCCTTCACTGAGCCGAACGTGTTCGTCCAGGAAATCCCGACGTGGGGATTTCCGCTTCGCGATGAGCTTTTGGTTGAGCCGATCGTGCTTGATGCCGATGGCTGCATTGCGCCGCCGGGCGCCCCGGGACTCGGCCTGAAACTGACCGATGATGTCCGTGCGAGATACGGCTACCGGCCGGGTGGAGGCGCCACCATGCGAAAGGGTTGAACACTGCAATGGACGAACCAAAAATCGCAGTCTTCGCAGGTGACGGCATCGGCGATGAAGTGATGGCGTCAGCGACGACCGCGATCGAGGCGCTGGAACGGCGCTTCAATTTCAAACTGTCGATGACAGCCTACGACGGCGGCGCAGCCTACTACCGCGAGACAGGCAAAGAGCTTGCCGACGGCGCATTCGAGGCAGCCCGGACAGCCGACGCCATCCTGTTCGGCGCCATGGGCCTGCCGGACGTGCGCTTGCCGGATGGTACGGAAGTGGCACCACATCTGAAGATGCGCGATGCCTTCGGCCTGTTCGCCGGCGTACGCCCGGTCAAGAAGTATCCCAACGTCCCAAGCCCGCTCGGCGATCCTCGCGCTGAGGACATCGATCTGATCATCCTCCGGGAGTCCACCGAGGGCCTGTTTGCGTCCGCCGGCAAGGGTACCATCGAGGACGACCAGGTGGCTCGCGATACTATGGTGATCACCCGTGCGACATCCGAAAAGCTGTTCGACTTCGCCTTCAAACTCGCCCGCCGCCGTGCCGAGCGTGGGGTTGGCAAGGGCCGCGTCACCTGCGTCGACAAGTCAAACGTGTTCGTCTCGATGGCCTTCTTCCGCAAGATCTTTGACGAGCGCGCCCCGGCGTTCGCGGACATCGAAGCCGACCACTCCTACGTCGATGCTGCCGCACTCAATCTGGTGCGACATCCCTGGGACTTCGACGTCCTGGTGATGGAAAACATGTTTGCCGATATCCTTTCCGATCTCGGCGGCGGGTTGGTCGGTGGTATGGGCATGGCGCCGTGTGCCGAGATCGGCCTTGATCATGCACTGTTCCAGCCGGCCCATGGATCTGCGCCTGACATTGCCGGCGAGGGCAAAGCCAACCCGACAGCGATGCTCGTATCAGCTGCAATGATGCTGGACTGGCTCGGCGAACGCCGCAGCGACGAGGCATTGACGCGCGCCGGCGCAGCACTCGATTCCGCCGTCTACCGGGCGTTTGCAGACGGCGCCGTCCGACCCTACGAGTTCGGCGGCGATACGGGAACGGACCGGTTCACGGATGCCGTCATAGAGAGGATCAGATCGTGACCGCGTCGAATGGACTTGCGCCGTGCATACAGACCCACGATGTGTTGGGCGAAGTTCCGACCTGGTGCGGACGACGCAATCTTTTGTTCTGGAGCGACGTGCGGCAATGCCGGCTGTTGGCACTCGACCCGGAGACGAGAGCTATCAAATCTTGGATGATGCCGGATTGGATCGGCTCGTTCGCACTCACGGATGATGACCGGCTGCTGCTGGCCTCTCGCAAGTCGCTCCTCCTTTTCGACCCATCCAACCAAGGGTTCGAAACGCTGGCTGTGTTCGAGGTCGACAAGCCCGACAATCGCGCGAACGACGGCCGTGCAGATCGCAACGGCCGCTTCTGGTTCGGAACACTCAACAATGCCGACCGCATCCCGACCGGGCATCTGTACCGCTACGCGAACGGCGTTGTCGTCCTCCAGCAATCCGACATTATCGTCCCGAACGCATTATCCTGGAGCCCGGACGGTCGCACCATGTACTTCGCGGACAGCTGGGTCGGCGACATCTGGGCCTACGATTACGACCCTGATACGGGTGACACCGGCAACCGCCGCGTTTTGCTGGCAAAGGACGCGCTGCCAGGCATACCGGACGGCGCCACCGTCGACGCGGAGGGCTGTCTCTGGAATGCGCGCTATGGCGCAGGCCTCGTCGCGCGCATTACACCTGACGGCCGGGTCGACACGACGTTGGAGATCGCAACGAAAAACCTGACCGCCTGCACCCTCGGCGGCAGCGACTTGCGCGACCTCTACGTCACCTCAGCCCGTCAACGCATGAGCGCGGAAGAACTGAAAGCGGACCCGAACGCAGGCGCCGTGTTTCACGCACGTGTTGCCACGCCGGGACTGGCGGAACCGTTGGCACAGCTGCCACCCGATTATCGTGGCGTGCCGTCGGCCGTGTAGCCGCCATCGACGTAGACCACCGTTCCAGTCGTATAAGGGCTGATCGGCGCGGCAATAAACGCTACCGCGCGTGCGATATCTTCGGGCCTTCCCAGCCGCCGCATCGGCACCCGATCCATCAGTCTCTCGCGTTGGCGTACGCTCTCGGGATCTGTTGCGTGGTAGATTGGGTTCATGCCGGTATCTATGGTGCCCGGCGCAATGGTGTTGGCGCGGATGCCGAAGGGTGCCAACTCCACGGCGAGCTGCTTGAACATCATGTCGATACCGGCTTTGGTTGTGCAATACGCGCCCATGTTGGCTTTCGCCACGCGACCATGCAGAGACGAGATCCCGATAAGCGAGCCCTGCGTGCCGCTGTCGCGCATGACACGGCCTGCCGCCGTTACGAGGTGATATGCCCCGTAGAGGTTCGTTCTCACGACCCGGTCAAAGTCGGAATAGGGCGTATCCAGTAGCGACTGCCGTGTTGTAATGCCTGCATTGTGGATGAGCACGTCCAGGCCGCCAAACGTCTCGACGGCGAAGTTGATCAGCTGCTCACCGTACGACGGCGCACCGACATCACCGGCATGGACTGCAACCTCGCAAGCAGAGGCCCGGAGCGATCGGGACAAATCTGCCGCAGCTTCGTCATCGTCAAGATGATTTGCTACGACCCGCATTCCTTCGCCGGCGAGCACTTCGACAATCGCACGTCCGATACCGCGAGAGGCACCGGAGACCACGGCAACTTTCCCTGCAAGTCCGAGATCCATCTGATTGCTCCGACACTCACCTTCGCCACACCAGTATAGCCATCCTCCCTTTCAATGCGCGCGAAATCGATGGATTGTCTGCTTTGAGAGGTGCAGCAGACGGCATAGTGTTGCTCTCCATGACGTCGATCTCGACGCCCGCCAGTGAGCAGATAGTGCTCTAACCGCGACTTTTGCTTGTTGGCTTTAACTTTTTAGCTGCTGCCTTTTCTTCTGCGATCCACCAATTGTGCATCTCAAGAAATACAGCTTCGAGTGCAAGCGCACGAGGCGTCGCGGAATACTCCACCCTCGGCGGCACCTCCGCGTATGTCTTCCGCTGAATCAAACCATCTGCCTCCAGCGCACGAAGCTGATTGGTCAACATGGTTTGGGTAACACCGTCGATCTGCCGACGCAGTTCGTTGAACCGTTTCATGCCCTGAAAGATCAAGATCTGCAGAATAATCAACTTCCACTTCCCGCCGATCAACTTCGCGATATCCGGCATTGGACACATGCCTTCAACCGTTGGGATCGCTTTGGGCGACGACGAGGCATTCTTGGCGGCTTTGGTTGGCATTTGCGACGAGGCCTCACTGCTTCAGGCACATTTTCAATGTAAGTATTGAAAACAGTACTATATACGAAAATACTGCCTACTTGTCTAACAATACTGCCCCGCTATCTTCTCCGGTAACAACGCAACCGGAAGAGAAGATCGATGCAGATCACCGTACACACGGCCAGCGGCGCACCTCGAGGATGGCGTGTTCTAATCGGCCTCACACTCAAGCAGATCGAGTACCAAATTCGATATCTCGAAGCGTCGAAACGTGAGCATAAGTGCCCGGAGTTCCTCAAACTCAACCCACGCGGCCTCCTGCCGGTGGTTGTGGCAGACGACCGAGTTCTCCGCGACTCCCTTGCAATTCTGGCCTGGTTGGATCGCCGGTTCCCGGATCGCCCGCTATTTGGCAGCACCACAGACGAAGCAGCTGATATCTGGCAACTCACCACAGAGTGCTGCGATCACTTGCGCGGCGCTGCAGCCGACTTGTTATTGCCTATCCTGGTCCAAAACATCGAACTGCCGGAGCCCGGAAGTCAGCAGCTCGTCGACCTGCAGTCAGCGGCGGAGAAGATGAAGGCTGAATGCAAGTACCTGGATGGTTTGCTGCAGGACCGTGAATTCCTGGCCGGTGAACAGCCAAGCGCTGTTGAAGCTGTCGTCTACCCCGAGGTTCGTCTGCTGCAACGTGCACGCGAGCGCGAACCGCGAACAATGCAAGCGCTCGGCTTTGATAATCTGGCGCAGCTCTATCCGCGACTTTGGTCCTGGCGCGAGCGAGTCGGCGCAATCGACGGCATGTCAAAGACGATGCCAATCCACTGGTAACGCGGGGAGAGATACCAATGACAATCCGACCTTATTCGAAGGCGATTGCAGTGCGGGCCACGCCTGCTGCCGTGTATCGGGCCCTAACGGCAGAGCATGCGTCCTGGTGGACATACAATAACGGTACGTTCGCTTCGGTCGGCGACAGAGTACGCTTCACATTCAAACCTCAAGCGTCCTACTGGACGCTGGAAGCCCGCAAGCTTGTTCCTTCCGAGGCTGTCGAACTTGTGTGTGTGGAAGCGCATCATGTGCTGCTGGACTTGCCGAATGTCTCCAAAACCGAATGGCTCGGCACGCGGATGATCTGGTATATCGAAGCGCGCGATAGAAACACTCATATCCATTTTGAGCATCAGGGGCTGACACCCGATCTGCATTGCTACCACGTCTGCGAGGTGGGCTGGGACACGTTCTTTGAAAGAAGTTTGGCGTCCTACCTTGATACCGGCGTCGGCGTACCGTTCGGCCAGGCGGCAGCATAATGACCGAGCGAGAGACCTCTCTTCCGAAACCAGCAAGTGCAGCTGAGCTGCAGGCAATCTGCAACGAATGCTGGGAACGCCTTCAGCAGCTTGTTTCCGAGTAACGGATAAAGTCGAAGGACAGAAGCGTGTCAGAACTCGAATTAGTGAATGTCCATCACCAATGCGCTGCAAGCGCTTCAGAACGTGCGCGCGTCGCGTGGCGGCGAACCGTTGGGATCATACTTGCCGCCAGTGCCGCGATTGCCTCGGCGCCGGCGGCCGCTGCTGACTTTGTTGACCTGCCACGAGACCTCGAAATCGAACTTGCGCTCAGTGCATTGCCTGAAGATCTTCAAGCCAAAGCGACAATCTATGTTCGCGACCCGCAGAAAGGGTTCGTCGTTCATCGCAGCGGCAGCAATGGATGGTCAACCTTCGTGGCACGAACGAGTGTCCGGTTTTATGAAGCCGACTGGGCATATGCCTATCCAACCGACCAGCTGATTCCTCAGGCGCATGATCGCACAGGCATGACGCACAATGTGGTGCCTTACTTCGATCTGGAGAAACTCCGTATCGACGGCGTCTCGGCAAAGCGTGCGAAGCATATCATTCGCAAGAGGTTCAAGGACGGCACCTACACGGCACCGCCGCGTGGCGGATTCTCTTACATGCTGGCCCCAATCCACCGCGCCTATCTGGCGCCGGCAGAGTCCGGGAAAGTCTTCACGACCAGCTTTCCCCACCATATGCCATATGCACCGCACATGCCGACTCGGAACCTCGGCATGATGGACCCCAAACATCGCTCGGGAACGCTAGATCACGGTGGGCACGATACGGGGCCGCACGGCTATCTGTACTTCATGGTTCAGCCTGACCAGGCGAAAGCCATTCGGGCGAGATATGCGGCCCTCCTGAAGCGCCTGTGTGACCACCATGCAAACTGGTGCTTGCCCAAAGCACGTTAATGGCAGCAGAGAGCGCGGCAAAAGACTTGCGCGCGCGTATCCGGCACAGACGCCTCATGTCTTGATCTGCAACTTTTGACACAGTCGGTCGGAGCGAACTCATGACCAAGCCTCACTGGATCGCTATTGTTGGCGTTCTTGCAACTACGGTGTTCATCAGCGTCATTTGGCACATCACGCTGTTCGAACAACAATATCCGCAGCTTGGCGTTTATACGCGCATGGACAATCCCATCTATGCGTTTGGCATTGCAACATGGCTAATGGGAAGTATTGCGCTTGCCGTGATATTCTTCCAAACAAACTGGCGATATCAAGGTCTCAAAGGCGCCCTTACCTACGCCACCTTAATGGCAGTTTTTGCAGTGTCATCAACGCTCATGGGCGCTGCTGCAAAAATCGATATACCTAATCTTGCTCTTTGGTTCGCCTTGGGCGGAAGCTCTCCACTTTTGCATTTCAGTTTGCTTGGGCTGATGCTGGCCGTCGATACCAAAAGCCGCAAGTGATCCGAACACCACCCGAAGCAAAACGCAATCAACAGCATGAACCAACGGGGCCACAGATGACGACGACACATGAGCTGAGAGTTGCACAGTTTATCGAGGCATACGGGGATGGCAGTGATGGCGCCAGTCCGACTGTGAACCAATGGCGCCACATTCTCACGCGGGATCCGGCGCAGCCCGTTACGCTGGTCAATCTTTTCAAAATGCGCCCTCAGGCTCAGTACCGGGATTCGAGGTCAATGAGCGTCACAGGTCAGGAAGCTTTTGACCGGTATGCAGAAGTCAGTATTCCGTCACTAGAACAGGTCGGTGGCAAGTTCCTGTTGGTTGCCCCGTACGAGGCGATAATGGTCGGGGCCGAGGAGCAATGGGATCTCATTGCAATTGGCTCTTATCCCAGCACCACGGCTCTGATAGCGTTGTTTGAGAGTCCTGCCTATTGCGCAGCGTTCGCTCATCGGGTCGCCGCCTGCGCGCTTCAGAAGGTCTATGTATGCAACGGATAGGCACGTCCTTTGATGCCGAGCGCTATGTCGCGACGATCCGAGCAAATAGCAGGACCCACCCTGACAAAGCGAGCCCAGCAAGCAGCGTGTACAGTCCGTTCCATACCAATCCGACATGAATGGCACTAACGCCACCCAGCGAGCCTAAGAGCGTTGTCGTCGCCGTGAATGGTGAACTGGCGCCGCTCAGCGCCCATCCCGCGGTGATGGCGCAAATCACCGCGCTCGGTTGCACGCCCATGTCGCCCGGCGACGGCAGGAGCGGAGCGATCAGGGAAACGAACAGGATCGGGTTCATGCCGAGTTGCCCGCTCACCGGTATGGCCCAAACGATACCGAGCAGGATCGCCCATGTCGGTGCGCTTGCCAGATTGAGATCCAAGGACACAGCCCAGGGCAGCAGGATGCGCCCGCCGACAGTGCCCAGGAAGCCGGCCATCATCAAAAGCAAGAGTTCGCCGCGGTAGCCTGGAAGTTCCTTGAACAGGAATGTGTCGACCTGGCCGAGCGTTGCGCTCGCACCGCCGCGGCCGATCTTTTGAAGCGCGATCCAACCAAGGGCAAGCAAGGGAACCGCCAGCATCACCACACCCACGACGCGGACACCCGTCACAGCATTCAGGCCGCCCAAGATCGTCACAATGATTGCGAGCAGAAGAAACAGCGGCCAAACCAGCGTCCAAGATCCCTCAGTCGGATTGCGTGGCGGCACTGCCGTTCGCCGCGGCTTGTAAATCGTATCGAGTGCCCAACCCAGTCCAGCCAGAATAGCGCTGCTGACGAGGCCGGCTCCAACCGCACCCGACCAGCTCGCGCCTGCAATCAGCGGGACCGATATCGCGATGGAGAAGGCGAGCGGTGACCAGGTCAGCGACGAGACGAAACCACGCTGTACGGCAAGCAGCATCCGGCGAATGCGAATTGTGCGAATCTCGGCGACCGGCTCCCGCTTGGTCGCCTCGACGAGGCCGCCAAACAACTGGATGGCGCCATAGTTGAGAGTCAGGCCAAAAAGATGCCCGCCGGCAGTCAACGCGAGATAGCGCCGTCCCGGCGGTTGCTCCGCCAGGAACTGTCCGAGCCTGCCGATCGCGGGTGAGCTGACCGACGCGTTGCGTAAAGTCGCAAGCGCCGAAAAGAACGCCGCGACAAAAGCGGCTACGCTCAGACCGGATACGACGAGATCCAGCCAGTCCGGCCGAGTTGATGCCGCAAAGACCGAGAGCCCAAGCGCAATCAACGCAAAGATGCGGCCGCCGCGCGCGGCGCCGAGCGACAACATCAACGTGACGACGAGAGCACCGACTGCCGCTGCGTGCATGAAGACGGCGTGGCCCGTCCACTCTTTCGCGGTAACCACAATCGCTGTCGCGAGCAGGAGCACACCAGTCAGGCGGTCATAGGCGGGATGCGCGCTCACGCTGTGCCTCCTGAACCTGCATCGGCACACAAACGGAACGACACGGTCAAGATGGCGACGCACGGCCAGTACTCGGCACGAACGCCTCGCACCGGCGCATTGAAGACATCAGACCGGCGCGCGGTCATCTTGGGATTCTCAAACAAATGGGCACTCCGGTGCCGTCACCGGCGAGGAAGGTGCAACTACCTTTGCGGGGAAGCTGCACGAGCGCAAGACGCGACCATCCCACGTTGGTTCTAGCAGCTCCTCGTTCCGCACCTGGAGGGGCGTATACCACCGATCCCGGCCGGCACGCGATGCTGGACCCGGACATGGTCCAACGCACACCGGAACAGTGACACGCGAGCCGGCGCAACCGCTAGAGAATGCGCAAGTCCGCACACTGCGCGGTGGTCGGACCGGCTTGCCATTTGGGCGTATCATCAAATGATACGGCTGCCTTAACGCGATGTTAGCGCCGTCGCGGTATGATTGAGGTGTGTGTTGTCGGAGTGGTGTGGTGCTGAGTACTGCGTTTGATATTGCCCAATCCGGGCTGGCCGCTGAAGCCCGTCGTGTGCAAGTGGCCGCGAACAACATCGCAAATGCCTCAACAGAAGGTTATGTCCCGCAGCGCGTCGAACAGACGACAGCAGGCGACTCCAGCGGTGTCCGCGTCGCGGTTCGCCCTATCGCAAACGACTCGCTTTACGCCGCCGACGTCGGTGTTGATTTGCTGCAAGAGACGACGACGCTGCTCCACGCCAATGCGGCCTATCATGCGAACCTGGCCGTGATCGAAACAGTTGGCGAGATGTTCGATAGCCTCCTCGAAGCCGTCGATCACGACCGCGACCGTAGAGACGACTAACATACGCCACGCATATCGATGCGGCCGTTAACGCATACGAGGCGTTGCGCAACCGAAACTTCAAACCTCAAGCGAAGCCGTGATGGCGGACGACGTTCTCGACGCTTTCGCGATCGCTTACGAGCGTGTTCTCAATCGCATCATCGCGCGCAAAGCCGAGGCTCATGCCGGACACCAACCGCTCATCATCGGCAGCGCCGAGGTGTCTGAGCACGATGTCCTGATACGGCACCCAGGCCGCCTGGGGGCAGGTGTCGAGCCCGAAGCCCTTTGCAGCGAGCATGATCGTTTGAATGTACATGCCGACGTCGGCCCAGTTGCCCTGTCCGAGATAGTCGTCCGTGGTGATAAACAAGCCAACGGGCGCGTCGAAGAACTTGAAGTTGCGCAGCGCTTGCTTCGTGCCGGCTTCGCGGTCGCCTTTCTGAATGCCCAGCAGACCGTACAACGCCCAGCCAAGCGTGCGACGGCGTGAGTTATGCAGCTCGCTCCACTTGGCGGGATAGTAGCCGAAGTCTGCGTAGGACTTGCTCTCCCCGCGTTGGACTGCAGCCAGGACGTCGTCAGTAATCGCCTGCTTTACGGCGCCGGTGCAAACATGGACATGCCAGGGCTGCGTGTTTGTCCCACTAGGTGCGCGTTGCGAAATCGCCAGGATCTCATCAATCATCTCGCGCGGCACCGGATCTGATTTGAATGCCCGGATTGAACGGCGCTGCCGTATAGCGTCGAGAACGTCCATGAGCCCCGGCCCCCCAGTTTGCGAATACCATCCGACGCTATTGCACGCGCCGCGTTCCAGCAACACACTTCGGGCCGTGTTGCAAGATGACAGCTGCGCGCGCGTAGACGTATCCGGCCGAACGATCATGGTCCGTCGGATTGCGCGCCGGCAGGAACAGGCAACGGTTGGCGGTTGGCGGTTGGCGGTTGGGAGAGGTTGGGCATGATCGTAAGCTTTGGAGATCTGTTGGAGAAAGTGGCAGCAAGCAACTCCGCCGCGCCTGCCGTAACATGCGCGGGAACCACGCGGTCCTGGAGCGATGTCTTCCGGCGATGCTCCAACGTTGCTGCCGCGCTTCAGGACCTTGGCTGCCGACCGGGCGACCGGGTCGCCTACTTCGGGTTCAATTCGCACGCAGGGTTCGAGTGCTACTTCGCGCCATCGCTTGCGGGGATGGAGACGGCAATACTCAACTTCCGATGGTCGGTGTCGGAGTGCATCGCAGCAATCGAGGACTGCCAGCCGCGCGCGCTGATATTCGATGATGCACATGCCGACGTTGCACGCGAAGCGGCCGCGCGGTGTTCATGCGTCAAGCACTTGATCAAGACCGACGGCGCACCTGCTGACGGCGCTGAACTGGCCTATGACGATCTTGCAACGCAGACCGGCTCGCCAAATGAGGCTCGCTCGTCCGGAGACGACACGCTGATCATCTATTTCACGGGCGGAACGACGGGCCGGTCTAAGGGCGTCATGCTGTCACACTGGAACCTATTTGCAAACGCGATGGGGGCGCCGAACATCATGGGCAATGTGCCCGACCGTGCCCAACTCGTCGTCGGGCCGATGTTTCATCTGGCGCCTGGATCGCGCATTTTTTCGGCACCGCTATTGAATGCCCATTCCGTACTCATGCCGCGGTTCGACATTCCGGCCATGCTGGCTCTGATCGAGCGACATGCGATCCATTCGCTGACGCTGGTCCCGACGATGATGCATATGATTTTGAATCAT
Source organism: Pseudomonadota bacterium (assembly GCA_039186015.1). Lineage (GTDB taxonomy): Bacteria > Pseudomonadota > Alphaproteobacteria > Rhizobiales > Hyphomicrobiaceae > JBCBWG01. The sequence continues at coordinate 22,525 of JBCDAH010000027.1, read as the reverse complement.
CCCGAGTATGGCCGCTATGATCTCTCGTCGGTCGGCCAGATCACCCTTGGCGGTGCCCCGACCCCACGCGATCTTTTGGAGAAAGTGATCCGGCAGTTTCCCGGTGCGAAGCTCGCCAACGGGTACGGTATGACCGAGATGTCCCCGATGCTGGCGGCACTAACGTCCGAGTTCTTCGTGCTCGACGGGCCATTGGCCGGCAAGCTCAACTCTGTCGGTCGTCCCGTACCGTGCCTCGATGTGCGCATTTTCGATGAACAGAACCGCGAAAGGCCACGCGGGGAGATTGGCGAGATCGTCGCGCGCGGGCCGACCGTCATGAAAGGTTACGTGAACCGACCGGAAGAGATGGCGGAGGCACTGCGCGGCGGCTGGTTCCATACCGGTGACATGGGCTACTTCGACGAAGACGGGCTGCTGTTCATTTCCGGACGATCGAAAGAGATGATCATATCCGGCGGTGAGAACGTGTATCCTGCCGAGATTGAGGACGTGCTTTCGGCGCATCCTGACGTGTCGCAAGTGGCCGTCATTGGCATCCCAAGCGAGACGTGGGGGGAGGAAGTCCATGCGATCGTGATCCTTACCGATGGTGCCGAGCAAGATGCCGACGCCTTGGTTGCGCACTGCCGGCAGCATCTGGCTGGCTACAAGTGTCCGCGCGCGATCACGTTTCGCACTGAGCCGATGCCGGTCTCGGGCGCCAACAAGATTCTCAAGACAGAGTTGCAAAAGCCGTTTCTCAACCCGACCGACGCTTGACGGGCGGCCGATAGCGCTCTCGAATTGCGCGCCAACGTAAGCGCCGCAAACTCACGCGCGCCGGGAACGATAAATCCGCATCAAACGGTTGCCATAGGAGGAGACGTATGACGGGGGAAAGCAGCGAGCCCTACGACTACATCATCGTCGGGGCCGGCTCGGCAGGCTGTGTTCTCGCCGCACGGCTGACGGAGGATGGGAAATCACGTGTCCTGCTGCTGGAGGCCGGCGGACCGGACAACGGCTTCTGGATCGATCTCCCGGTCGGGTTCGTCAAACTGATGACGAACGCAAAGTACAACTGGCTGTTTGAGACGGAGCCGGAAGACAACGTTCACGGCCGCCGCATACCGATTCCGCGCGGCAAGGTCATCGGCGGGTCCAGTTCGATAAACGGCTTGATATTCGTTCGGGGTCAACCACTCGACTATGACACCTGGTCGCAACTGGGCAATCGCGGTTGGTCGTACGACAGCGTGCTTCCGTACTTCAAGAAACTCGAACACTTCGAGCGCGCGGAAAGCCGTGACGTTGCCGAAACACGAGCGACCGGTGGCGTGCTTAATGTGGTGGACGCGCCGGTGCGGCACGAACTCGCCGATGCGTTTGTCGATGCCGGCGAAGCTCTCGGGATTCCGCATAACCACGACTACAACAGTGGCACGCAAGACGGCATGGGATACTACCAGTACACCATGCGGAATGGCCGGCGGGTCAGCGCAGCGCGCGCCTATCTTGATCCCGCGCGCAGACGGCCAAATCTGCGGATTGAAACGCATGCCCACACGACGCGGGTTCTGCTGGATGGCAAGCGTGCGGTCGGCGTGGCCTATGACCAAAGGGGCGTCTCGCGTGAGGCACACGCGCGGAACGTCATCATTGCTGCAGGTGGCGTGCAGTCACCGCAAATTCTTGAGCTGTCAGGTATCGGACAACCCGAACACCTCAAGACGATCGGCATCCCTGTGGCCCATGCGCTTCCGGGCGTTGGCGAGAACTATCGCGATCACATCGCCGCGCGCATGAGTTGGCGCGTGAAGAACACCGTCAGCTTTAACGAGCGGTCTCGTGGTCTGCGACTCATGCTTGAAGGATTGCGATATTATACAACCGGACGCGGGTTGCTGACGGTTGCGTCATCTCTTGCCCACGGCTTCATCAAAACCCGGCCGGAGCTGGAAAGCCCGGATGTGCAGCTGTTTTTCATGCCGGTCAGCTACTCGGACCCCAACAACCGTGGTGTGATGGATAAAGAGCCAGGCATGACCGTAACGGTTTACCAGTTGCGGCCGGAATCAACAGGATCGATCCACACCAAGTCCGCCGATCCACTTGCAGCCCCAGCCATTCGACCGAACTTTTTTGCGGTGGAGGAAGATCGCCGCACGATCGTTGCCGGCATGCGCATGACACGAGATATCGTGTCGCAGGCACCCTTCAACCCCTATCGGGAATTTGAAACCAAGCCGGGCGATGCGATGCAAAGCGACGAGGATCTGTTGAGCTTCTGCCGTGATACCGGACAGACGGCCTATCACCCGGTTGGCACGTGCAAGATGGGGCAGGATCCGATGGCGGTTGTTGATGAGCGCTTGCGTGTGCATGGCGTCGACGGCCTGCGTATTGTCGATGCGTCCATCATGCCGACGATGGCGTCGGGCAACACCAACGGTCCGGTGTTGATGATTGCGGAAAAGGCAGCGGACATGATCCGCGAAGACGCGCGCATATGAGCCATGCACATGGCATCGATCAGATTGATACTATGATAACTGCCGATTGCGCGGCGAGCTGTGCCGTCCTAGGCTGACATCGTGAAAAAGGGATACGGACGTGTCGGCGGATCGCCCTGAAAGGTCTCGAAGAAGGCCAACGCCAGCGGGGCAAGATCCAGATGTTGTCGATCACGCCCGGTCGCAGGATGAGGAAACGTGCGAGGAAACGAATGACCAAACGTGATATCAACGACCGTATTGTGCAGAAAATTGCCGGTACCGAGATCAGACGGCGCGATGTCGTGCGGGCGGGTTTGACCGGCGCATCGCTGGCTGCCGTGGCAGGCATATCGTCGACGGGCGCACAAGCACAAAGCCCGGAATTCCGCTTTCGCATGCAGGCCTTCCTGGGCCCAGGCACGACGGAGTGGGAAGTTCTCGTCCCGCGCTACATCGAGCGCGTCAAGCAGCTTTCGAACGGACGCATTCAGATCCAGGCGTTCCCACCGGGCGCACTGGTTCCAACATTCGAGATGCTCGATGGCGTTGGTAAGGGCGTCGTCGACATCGGCTATGCGGCCCAAGTCTATTGGCGCGGAAAGATCCCATTTACGCTCTGGACGTGGGGCGTCCCATTCGCGTTTTCAGCGCTCGACCACTACGACTACCTGTGGCACGAGACCGACTTGATCGGCATTGTCCGCGACGCGTTCGCGAAACAGAACGTCCACTTCCTCGGGCCCGTCTATTCCGATGAGTGGGGCGCAACCATGTCGCGGAAAGAGCTGAAGCGACTGTCGGACTTTAACGGTGTGAAGATCCGGTCCTTCGGTCTCGGTGCCGAGATCTGGAAGTCGCAAGGCGCCAGCATCGTAACGATCCCGGGGGAGGAACAGTACACCGCCATGTCGACCGGCGTCATAGATGCCTCGAACTGGGGCTCGCCCGATGGCTTCAAAGCGGTCAAGCTGCACGAGGTGGCGAAGTTCTATCTCGGCCCGTCGCTGATCAAGTTCGATATGGAAGATCAGTTCATGAATATGCGGGCTTACAACTCGCTGCCCGACGACCTGAAGGCCGTCATGAACATCGCGACCCGCGTCTACGCCGTAGAGCGCGCGACTACGTCGACGATCAACAGCGCAAAAGCGGTCGGTATCATGAAGGACGCCGGGGTGAAGTTCTCATCGCTTCCCGCCGAGGATGTCGAGACGATGAAAAAGGTCTCAAGCGAGGCACTGCAGCGGATGGCGACAAAGGATGCCGAGACACAGCGCGTTCTGAAGATCATCTTCGACACCCGCGACACTTTGGGCCTGCGCCCAACCGACATCTGATGCGGTGCCGCTTCTTCTTAAGTGGCGACTGCAAACAGACTGCTACGGGTGGCTTTACATGCCGCCCGTCGTTTTCTTCCAACTTCCCCGCAACGAGGATTGATGAATGGATGCGGTTCGGTTCGCCGTCCGAGCTATCGACGGGCTGAATGGAGTCATTGGACGAGTCACGGCCGTCTCATTGCTGTTCCTGATCGGGCTCGTGGTTTGGGAAGTGTTTCTGCGCTACGTGATGCAGGCACCGACGACCTGGGGCAATGAACTGATTTCTTATCTGTTCGCGGGCTACATCCTGCTCGGCGGCGGCTATACGCTGCTCCATCGCGATCACGTATCGATGGACATCGTCTACGCGCAGCTCTCTCAACGCGCAAAGGCCATCATCGACGTTCTGACCGCCGGCTTCGTCATCATCTATTGCGTCGTGCTTCTGCATCAGACGGGCATCATGACGTACGAGGCCTGGGAAAGCGGCCAGCGGGCCGGTTCAGACTGGAGCCCACCCCTGTTTCCGGTCTACCTGACGATGCCGGTGGGTGCGGCCCTCATTCTCTTGCAAGCGATCGCCAAGCTCGCCCGCGATTTGTATATGGCTTTTACTGGTGATCTTCTGACGCCGGAAACGGCCGAAATAACCGACAAAGAGGTGGCGCTGTGAGCATCGAACTCGTCACCGTTCTTCTCTTCGGCTCGTTTATCCTGCTGATGATTGCAGGCGTCCCACTGGTGTTCGCGCTTGGCGGCTCGGCTGTCATTGGAACCTATTTTCTCTGGGGCCCCAACGCACTCTATGCCGTCGGCATTCGCACGTTCAGTTCGGCGACCAGCTTCGTCCTGCTTGCAATACCCATGTTTATCTTCATGGGGGCCATGCTGGAGCGTGCCGGCATAGCCAATGATCTCTATTCCATGATGCAAAAGTGGCTCGGCGCCGTGCGCGGCGGGCTTGCAGTTGGCACGGTGCTCGTCTGCACGATCTTTGCCGCACTCGTTGGCGTCAGCGGTGCCGCAACTGTCACCATGGCGTTGGTGGCGTTGCCGTCGATGCTCGGCCACAAGTACGACAAGAGCCTCAGCCTCGGCTGCATTGCCGGCGGCGGCGCACTGGGCGTGCTGATCCCACCAAGCGTGATCATGATCGTGTTGGGGCTCTATACGAACACGTCGGTCGGCATGCTGTTTCTCGGCGGCATTACGGCCGGCCTGGTCATCGTGACGTTGTTTTCGATTTACATTCTGGTCGTCTGCGCGATCTGGCCGGAACTTGGCCCCGCCGTCCCGCGGGATGAGCGCGCGACGTGGCCGGAAATGTTTGCAGCGCTGCAATCGGTCATTCTTCCGATCCTGCTCATCGTGGTTGTGCTCGGCAGCATTATCGCCGGCGCCGCAACGCCGAGTGAGGCGGCGGGCATTGGTGCCGCAGGTGCGCTGCTGTGTGCGTTGGCCAAGCGCCAACTGACGTGGATCACCGTTTACGAGTCTTGCAAGATCACGCTGCGCTTAAGCTGCATGGTGATGTGGATCGTGTTTGCCGCCGCGATCTTCACCTCACTTTACGCGGCGGTTGGCGCGGATCAGTTGGTGCGCGATGCGCTGTCATGGTTGCCGGGCGGCAAGTGGGGTGTCTTGATCGGCATGCAGGTGATCTGGATCGTGATGGGGTGCTTCCTCGATCCGATCGGCATCATGATCCTGACAGCGCCACTGTTCTTTCCGATTGCAACGCAGCTCGGCTTCGATCCCGTCTGGCTCGGTGTGCTGTTTGTCGTCAACATGGAAATGGCGTTCCTGACGCCGCCGTTCGGCTTCAATCTCTTCTATCTGCGCAGCGTTGTACCGCCAAACGTTTCCATGGCCGATATTTACAAGTCTGTGGCTCCGTTCGTCGCGTTACAGGCGCTTGCGCTTATTCTGATGATGATCTTCCCGCAGTTGATCACGTGGCTGCCGTATACGATCATGCGGTAATGCCAAGGACTCATGCCGCCAGTTCCCGGCCGCGCGCGCTGCGCATGGCCGGCTGATCGCAATTCGCATCCGCGCTATGCCGGTCTCAAGAGCCCTCAGGCCGGCATGGCGCGAGTCCGATGAGACTTGCCCCAGGCCCGCTTGCCGTTCGTACCGAAACACGCCGCAGCTAGCTTCATCAGCTGGCTTGCTATCGCCGTGTGGTCCCATGTCGCATGCCAAATTAGCCAATATCTCAATTCCTTCCAGGCACTCCATAAGACTGTGATTTAATGACAGAGAGTATTCGCGAAATGGGGCGTTGTCCGCGGATTCCGTACCTATGTCCATTTTGACCAAATCTGCGAGTGAGCTATCGCCGATCTACGACGCCGTTGTCGTCGGCTCGGGATACGGCGGCGGCGTCGCGGCCTCACGCCTGGCGCGCATGGGGCTTAACGTTGCCGTGCTTGAGCAAGGGCGGGCCTGGCGACCGGGGGATTTTCCAACCTCCATCAAAGCGCAGCGCAAAACTCTGCGCATTGCCGGGCGGGTTCCGAACATCGGGAATCAGACCGGCCTTTATCGGCTTACGGTCGGAAATGGAATCACCGTGTTTGCCGCGACTGGGCTCGGCGGCGGATCGCTCATCAATGCAGGTGTTGTTTTGCGGCCCGACTTTGATTGGTTGCGCAAGACCGGCTGGCCAACAGCCGTCATGGACGATGGACGTCTGGAAGAGGGGCTCAAAAGAGCCGAAACGATGCTTGGCGCGATGCCGGTGCCCGATCCAGAGCGGTTCGCCAAGTTTACCACCATGCAGCGGGCGGCTGCGGCCGTCGGGACCGAAGCTCAGCGGACGTCCATGACAATCGCCCACAAGCCGGGCCGGAATGCCGCGGGTGTGATGCAGTATGCGTGTCGGCATTGCGGTGACTGCTGGTCAGGCTGCAACGTGGGTGCCAAAAACACCGTCGGCATCACATACATTGCTGATGCGGTCGATCACGGTGCGCATGTGTTCTGCGAGGCGCGAGCATCATCGATCTCGCGGGTTGGCGCGCACTGGGCTGTTGACGTCGATGATCTCTCTGATGGCGGAGAGCATCGGCGCGTGATGGCGCAGACGCTGGTTCTCGCTGCTGGCACTTTGGGAACGAACGAACTGCTGTTGCGCGCAAAGCGGGATGGCTTACCACTTTCAGAGCGGCTCGGGGAGCGTTTTTCGGCAAACGGGGACGATCTCGTGTTTGCCAGCCAGCTGGCCGAACCTGCCAACGCGGTCGCAATGGGTCATCCGTCTCAAGCCCCCAACGGAATGTCGACTGTCGGTCCGCACTCCATGGCGCTGATCGACCTGGGGGACGAACAGGGGCCGGTCTGGGTTCATGATGGTACAATGCTCACGCTCATGGCCCGGCTTGCCCCGTTTAAGGAGGTTCTGAAGCTTGGCTTTGCGCGCGCCTGGCGCCTGATGCGGGGCGGCATCTATGGCGACGAACAAAGCCGTGTCCTGGTCCTTTACGTTGTTGGTCATGATGAGGCCGACGGCCGGCTACGATTGCACAACGACAACGTCATTGTTGACTGGCCGGGCTACAGCGCGTCCGCGGCACTGGCGAAAGCCGAGAACAAAGTCCGGGCGATGATTGAAGCCATGGGCGGAGTGTTTCAACCGAACCCGTTCGCTATGCGGGCGTTCGGCGGCAATCGCATCATTGCCCATCCACTCGGCGGGTGCGCGATGGGTGATACCGTCGCGTCAGGCGTAATCGCTCAGGACGGACGCGTGTTTGATCCCACCAAGGGACCTTGCGGTCTTCACGACGGACTGTATGTGTGCGACGGCGCAGCCATTCCCTCGTCTGTGGGTGTCAGTCCGCTCCTGACGATCACGGCGTTGGCCGAACGGGCCATGATGCTGGCGGCAGAAAGGCTTGGCCGCCCGTTGAACGTCAACGCCCGATCCAAACCGGCATTGCGCGACGCACTCATGTAGGCCCGGCGTCCGCTAAGAACGTGCGTCATTGTACTGTTGAAGGGGATACCGCAGTCCTCAGATCCGGCTCCGACCGTTCCCCTTCCGTCGGCACTTCATTCCCCAACACCCTACTTGCCCCGCGCTGCAACCCAGTAGTACGTTTGAGTACATTAAATATGAAAGCACGTTTTTGCACTCAGCAAATCTGAGCCAACCGTTTGGCTCACATGGCTGATCGAAAGTTCACGTTCGAGCGTTTGTCAAAAGCAGACGCACATTTTGGTCGTATGAATTTCAGGGTAAAGGGTCACCCAGTTCATGTCCTACAACGTCGATCAAAAGCCAACAGCGGCCGACACCAAGGTGCGCGCACTCTGGATGCTTTGCCAGTATCTGGCGCGGAAGTACCGTGCGAGAGGCAGAGCGAAAGATGAGCGCGACGCTGCCACTTGGATCCGGCGCTCGGTCGAGGCGACATATCGCGGATACGATGAGAACCGCGGTGATGACGTCGTCAATCGCTTGGACTGGGTCCCCACCCGGAACCAAACGGCCGGTCGCACCAGGAGCAGCACGAGTCCCGACAGTTTCGCCGTTGCAAGCTTCTTCCATTCGTCGATCAACGACGATGACGCCCGCAACCTTTTCAACTTGTATCGCGACGCAGCCCTAAAGTTCATCGTCGAGTACGAGTGTCTTATCGAAGCAGATATGCAGCCGTTCTTGCGTGCTCTTGAGCCGACGATCGGGCCGTACCTCGACACACTGGACCTTCAGAGGAGGTACGGAATCGGCGAGGAGTTCTTCTTCGATCGGGCCTTCGTCGCCAACACGCTCCGCTCACGTGGCGCCTTGATTGGCCTGCCACCGGTTCAGGTGGCACAACGCATATTGGCCGGCATTGCAGGCGTCTGGATTGTCTACCGGATATCGACTCCGGAGGGCGAAGACGAGCAAAACGCCGAGCCACTGACTTTCGACAAATGCCGCATCAACGTCTCGTTGCTAAGAATTCGACCATTTGAATTTCTGTCCGATATTGACCACCTTGCCCCCCGCTTTATTTACGAGTTCACCACTGGCGACGGCATGCAGCGTGCCGAAGGTTACCTTTTTCCGGTCGGCGGCAAAATCAACTTCCTCGGTCGTTTAACAAGAGGCGATGTCGGCGCGCTTGTCTCATTCAACTGGCCCGAAGACGACGGCTGGGCGACCGGCCAAGGCACACCTGCGGGCGAGAAGAGAGGGTTGGCCTTCAGCGCCAATGCCCGGACCCAGCGCGTCGCGTTCTATTTCCTGGCACAATTTGTTCCAGGTTCGGTCGTCCCGGACGAAACGAATTTTGATATATTTGTCAGCGTCTTAAAAACCGCCGTTGGCCAATATGATATCGCGTCTTTACAGAGTTCGATTCGTGGTTCTATTAATATGGCCTGCCAGTCTATTGCGTCTGGACAGTGCCTGGGTCTCGAAGTTCAGGTGCCATCAGATGACCGACTCGAAGAATTGTTCTCCATCAGCCAGCGCGATCTCGTGTTCCGACAGCGGTGATGTCGCAGACACAGCCCTGCAACTGACATCTTGGTTGCGCGGTCTTAGTTGGGAAAACGTAGCTGGCGGCGATGAGCGCCGGTTGAAGTTGTTTTACGCAGCCGTCGCAGAAAGCCAGCACGGGCCGTACGGTTTTGTTGCCGATGAGTTCATCGCGGCCGAGGTCTCGGCGCTTGGCGGCATATTCATGACGTTTGTGTCACTCAACCGGTTTGACGAGTTTTGTGAACTCGTGGGGTTGAACGAACAAAACGCCTTCGTTCAGTTTCTCATCGGTGCAGAAACGGGCTTTCTCTTCCTCCGCAAATCCGCACTCGGCAACCTTGAGCTCACAGTCCAAACCGGCGAGCCGGGCGAGCCACAGCCATCGTCTCTCTATCCAACCGCTTGGAGCAATCTCGGGCACGCGAGCAACTCGACTATGGGCCAATCAATGGCGGCGTTTTCACCAAATGCAAAAACAGCGGTTTGAATTCTCCGCTACTTATTTTAGGTCGATGTCTTTCTCAAAGGCGCAGGGATGTCGCGTCCGTTTTTTCGACGCTCTCAAATGGAGATCGGCAAATCGGCAAACCTGCAACATCCGTATTCGTGTACGTTTGTAGACAGAGACGACCGTGGGCAATTGCTGCCGTTGCGATGCCGCCTGTTAACCAAGATTGCTGCTAATCCGCGGCTATAGCGTTAGTTATAAAGCCGGAACATTCTCCTCGGCGTCGGGGCCGGTCAGCCCCCGGAAAGGGAGAAGAGTCATGACTGAACTTTTAAAATCCACCATCCTCACGCTGCCGGGCATCGGTGAGGTGACTTACGCCGACACGGGCATCGCCATGCTCGCCTTGGGTATCATCCAGACGGTCATCATGATCGTTCAAGTGCTTCGGAAGCCGCGTGGCTGAAGGAGCAGTATGATGTCTACCGTGACAGAGGAGGCGCAGCGAACGCCTCCTCATTCGCATGTGACGTCCTAATCCATGCAAGCCTCCCCAACTCGCCAAGCCACCCGGTACAGCTTTAGCGCTCAGAGACATCCGCATAGAAACTCGGCGCTGACCGCGCAACGCTGAGGAACACGGCGAATATAGCCGGAGTTGCCATCAGCGCAGACAGAACCGCCGCTCGGTCGCGCATGCATACCGCACGGGTTCGGTCGCCGAACTCAGATCGAATGATCTGAACGCTGCGCAAAGTCGGCTGCATAAAGCGATAAGCCTCAAGTTTGCTATTATGGCCATGCCATGATGCTATTCTGCCAGTTGCACGGAGAGCCTGCAGGAATGAGCACGTCTGTACGCCCGCTTGACGGCTGGCGCGATCACGCAAAACGACAATCAGGGCGGACGCCGCATCTGCATGAGCAAGTGTTTTCGGCGCTCTCTTCAGACATCGTTGCCGGAAGATTGCAGGTCGGGGAGCGCCTGACCGAAGAGGCGATCGCCGCACGCTTTGGCGTCAGCCGCGGGCCGGCACGCCGCGCTTTGCTCGCGCTTCAGGAGGCCCATCTCGTTATCCGCACGCCGGGACGCGGTTTGACCGTGACCAAGTCCAGTGCGGCCGCAGCCCCGTCCATCTCAACCGTCGATGATTTCACGCTCGATAGCTCAGCAAGCTGGGAGGCGATTTACAGTGATGCGGCAGCCGTCATGATGGTTCACGCCGCTTACGGAAACTGGCGTATCGTCGAAACCGAGTTTGCCGAGTACTACGACGTGGGCCGCACCGTCGCGCGGGACGTTCTCGCGCGGCTTGAGCACTGCGGCATTCTTCGCAAGTCACATGGCGCACGCTGGGCGCTGCCGAAAATGACGCATGAGCGCACCGCAAATCTCTACGAGATGCGGCGCGCGCTTGAGCCCGTTGCGCTTCGACAGGCCGTGCGGCATGCCCCTCGCGCGCTTCTCATCGAAATGCATCAGGAGCTGGAAGACGCGATTGCGACGACCCCAGACCTGTTGCAGCCAGAGGAGTTCGACAGGCTTGAGAAGCGACTGCATATCGATTTCCTGGCCTACGCCGAGAACGAACTGTTGCGAGAAACGCTGGTCAGTTTTCGTTCCTTGCTTGTGACCAACACCAATCTCTATCTTGCGACACGCGAGCGTTTCGGACCTGACCCCTACCCCAAAGAGCATCTCGAAATTGTAGAGAGCCTTCTCGACGGACGTGTGGATCGCGCGGCGGAGCAACTCGCAGCGCACATGGATACGTCGGTCGTGAGAATGACGAAGCGCCTCAGCTTCATGACGGATGCCATCGACTTGGAACCGCTCGGGTACTTTCGTCCGATCGCATGTGGTTAGCGCACCGCGGCTTAGAAAGACGGACACAAGCGTCAGTCCAGTACCAACTTTCCCTATCAGACAGACAGTTGCTTCGGCCTGCCGCCCCGTCTTGCCGTCGCGAGAAAAGACTGTATTGTGAGCAATAATGTATTATGCATACAAGATACAGCATTGACGGTGCCTTGGTTCCGGGGGGATGATGACGTCATCATCGACAGACAGGCTTGCCGGAAAGCGCGCGCTTGTGACTGGGGCCGGGCAGGGGATCGGGCGCGCCATTGCGCTCACGTTTGCCGGCGCGGGCGCGGAGGTTGTCGCGTCGAGCAGACGGTTGGCACCGGTCACTCAATACGCCGATGCCACGCCGCGCCTGTCAGCTCACGCTCTTGATGTGGAGGACGCGGCACAGCTTGAAGCCGTACGCGACCTGGGTGACTTCGACATCCTCGTGAACTGCGCGGGCTGGGTCCATACCGGCACGGTTCTCGACTGCCCCGACGACGACTGGGCCCGCAGCTTCGCCATCAACGTCACCGGCCCCTTCCGTCTCATTCGGATGCTTCTGCCCGGGATGATCGCGCGCGGATCCGGCGCCATCGTCAATGTTGCGTCGGTTGCTTCAAGTATAACGGGCGTGGCGGAACGGGCCGCTTATGGCGCGAGCAAAGCTGCCCTGATCGGCCTGACCAAGGCTGTCGCGCGCGACACCATACGCACGGGCGTTCGTTGCAACGCGCTGTGCCCCGGCACGATTTTGTCACCGTCCCTTGAAGAGCGGATCGCCGCGACATCCAATCCGGAGGAGACGCGACGGCTCTTCACTGAGCGTCAGCCCATGGGCAGGCTCGGTGACGTCGACGAGATCGCGGACGCGGCCCTCTATCTGGCGGGCGATCAAGCCGGATTCATGAGCGGCCAGGTTCTCACGATTGACGGCGGGCAGACGCTATGACCGCCGCACCGCACAAGCACGAAGCACTACGGGTCGGACTGATGTCAGCATTTCAGTTGGAAGGAGGAACCTGATTGCCCTCGAGGCAAAGGCCCCGCCAAAACGGCGGAGCTCGATTCACAAATATAAAAAGAACGCGACCAATCAAAAAACTAGGGAGAAAACCAGCATGAAAATACTTGCTAATGTCGTTTCTGCCTCCGCCACGGTTATCGCACTTTCAATTGCTGCAACGACGGCACAGGCGCAGACCAAGATCAGAATGGCGACAAGCTGGGGTGGCGGCCCGCACCTTGAAGTTATGGCCAAGGGCTTTGCCAAACGCGTCAACGACCTGACGGGCGGTCAGGTACAAATCGAAGTGTTTCCGGGCGGAACGATTGGCAGCCCCTTGAAAGTAACAGAGACGGTTCAAAAGCGGATTGCCCAAGCCGGGCACCATTGGTCCGGCTATGACTATGGCCTGGATAAAACCGCCGTGCTGTTCGGTGGCTACGCCGGCTCAATGCCTTCAGAGCATTACATTCACTGGCTCTTTAAAGGCGGCGGTGTCGAGCTGTGGCGCGCGTGGCGGCTTGAGAAATTCGGCGTGGTCGCCATGCCGTGCGGCAGCCATTCCGACGAAATCCATATGGTCTCGCACAAGAAAGTTCAAAAGATCGAGGACCTAAAGGGCCTCAAACTCCGGACGTCGGGGGCTTGGGCCGAGATCGCGGGTTCGCTTGGATCCTCGACCGTGGTGCTGCCGGGCGCAGAGGTCTACCCCGCGCTTGAGAAAAAGGTTGTAGACGCGATCGAGTGGGCCAACCCGGGCATCAATTATGCAGTCGGCTTCCACAAGGTCGCGCCGTATCTGATCATGCCGGGGGTGCATCAGGCATCTTCCGCGCAGGAGTGCGTGTTCCACAAAGACGTCTGGGCCGGCTTCGACAAGAAAACACAAGCCCTCATCGAAACCGCGGCCAAGCTCAACGTGCTTGATGTCTGGATGACCTTCAACAACGAAGACACGATCGCGCTCACCAAACTGAAAGAAGAGGGCGCGACTTTCGTCACCGTCGATGACTCCTACATCGCGGCCGTGAAGGCAGCGACCAGAAAGTGGGAAGACAAGACCGCCGCTGATGAAGGCGGCTGGTTCGAGAAGGTGCTGAAGTCGCAGCGCGCATTCGTCAAGCAGTGGGAGACGGCTGGCGAGTATCGCTCGGAAATCAAGTGATCTACTGAGCGTCAGCCAGGAAGAGCCGCCGTCATGCGGCTCTTTCGCCCGCAAAGTCCAATTCACGCCATTCCAAGACGCAATGCGCACAGGTCGCGTAGGGGGATCGTTGCAACAGCTCATTCGATGGATCGAGACAGTGACCCGCGTTGGCGGATACGTTGCCGCCGTGCTGGTCATCGTGTTGATGGCCTTCATGGTCTACGAGGTCATCGTGCGGTACGCGTTCAACGCGCCGACGATGTGGTCCTATGACCTCAGCACCATGACACTGGGCGCAATCTTCACTCTCTCTATTGGCTATGTCGTCCTGACCGACGGTCATGTACGCGTCGACCTTCTGCATTCGCTGATCAGCCCGATGATGCGCCCCATTGTCGACTTCGTCGGTTACGCCTTCATCCTGTTGCCGATGACAATTTGGCTGACGTGGAATCTCTGGGACCACTTCTACGGGTCGTTTCTTTCGCTGGAACGCACCGGCGCGTCCGCATGGAACCCGCTTGTCTGGCCGTTCCGTGCCGTCATGTTTGTTGGGGTGGCGATCTGGACGTTGCAGATCGTCGCGGAAGTTCTGAAAGCCGGGCTGAAGCTACTGGGCCGCGCAGACGAGGACTCCAATAGCGTTTCGGAGACCGATATCCGATGACCGCGTTATGGATGTTCCCGGTCCTCATTGCGGCCATCCTGACGGGATTTCCCGCGGCATTCGCAATGCTGGCAGTCGCCATTTTCTTCGGCCTTGATACCTTCGGCGCGCCGTTCATCTATCAGCTGATCCAGAAGCTTGAAGAGGTCGCGCTGGCCAATGTGCTCGCTGCAGTCCCGCTCTTCATTTTCATGGGTGCGTTGTTCGAGAAGTCAGGCATCGCGATGCGCCTGTTCGACGCTATCCGCCTGTGGACACGGCGATTGCCGGGCGGGTTGGCGGTCGGCGCGGTCTTCATGTGCATCATATTTGCGGCTGCCAGCGGCGTGATCGGCGCCACGGAGTCCATTGTCGGATTGCTGGCGATCCCGGCGATGTTGAAGTACCGCTACAACAAGGGGCTGATCTCCGGCACGATCTGCGCCGGTGGGTCGCTTGGCACAATCATTCCGCCATCGATCCCGGCAATCGTCATCGGACCGGTCGCGAATACATCCGTTGGCGACATCTTTGTCGGCATGATGATTCCGGGGCTGATGCTGGCTCTGTTTTACATCATCTATATCGTTGTGCGCTGCAGCCTGCGCCCGGAAGACGGCCCGGTCGGCGGCGACGATGAGGACGATTTACCGCTCGGCCGCAAGCTTGTCCTGACCGCGACTGTCCTTGTCCCGCCGCTGTTCGTGGTGATCGCGGTCTTGGGCTCGATCATGACAGGGGTTGCCACACCGACTGAGGCGGCGGCGATGGGTGCAGCGGGCACATTCCTGCTAACCTTGGCCTATGGACGGCTCACATTCGCGGCGATCTGGGACGCATTGAAACGCACGGTTCAGGTGTCGACGATGATCCTGATGATCATCGTAGCCGGCTCGACTTTCGCCGCCGTGTTCGCAGCCGGAGGCGGCATGTCTGCCATCACCGACCTTCTCTCAACAACGCAGGTTGGCCCCTGGATGACGATTGCGCTGATCTTATCGATCGCGTTTCTCGCCGGGTTCATGCTCGACCCCTTGGTGATCATCTTGATCATCGTGCCGATCGCCGCGCCCGTCGTGAAGTCGCTCGGGTTCGACATCACGTGGTTCTGTGTGGTGTTTCTGGTCGTCCTTCAAACAGCTTATCTGACACCGCCCATGGCACCCGCAATCTTCTACCTCAGGGGTATTGCACCGCCCGAGGTGCGTCTGTCGGACATGTATCGCGGCATCGCACCGTTCCTGGTCATTCAGTTTCTGGTCCTGGCAATCGTCGTGGCCTTTCCGCAGACTGTACTGTGGCTGCCCGAAGTGTTCCGGTAGCGCACGCTGCACTCATGCGCGACAGCCGTAAGTCGGCGCCCATGCCCCGTTAGTCGAGACGGATACGCTACCGGCGATGTCGCTCTGAATCAGCTGTCGGCAGGCACAGTGCGACGACCCAGCCGACGGTCAAGTAGTACCCGATCCAAATCAAGAAGTATGCATAAGCCCCGCTTGCCCAAAGCCAGAGCCCTGCCACCAGCGAAACGGCGGCCATGAAAGCGCGGGCCAGGCTGTGCAAGTTGCCCGCGCCTCGCCGTGACTTGCGGCGTTTCGGATCCATGGCGCCGATGAGTACAAGACACGCCGTCGACAGCACGAGCGCCAGCAGGAGTTCGGTAGCGATCGTCACGAGATCTCAAGTCTCCTCTGCCGGCCTTGGAACGGCGACCGCCTGACGATCGCGACCTCTGAATGCCGCCCGACCGCACGCAACGCCGGCAATCAAGAACAGCAGGTCAAGCGCAACAAGTGTTGGATAGCCGTTTTGGATTGCTTGCCACCATCCCACGCCACCGGTCAGCAGGCGAACGACAGGGAGTGCAATCAGCATGATCGATAGCGCAATCCACCAGAGGTGCGTGTTGCGCGAAAGATGCAGTAGCGCGCCCAGCAGGGTCGCGCATCCTGAAAAGAAGAGAAACCCGGACAGCGGGGCGGTGACCATGTCCTCATGCCCTCGTGCAACAAGAAAGGCAATCGCAGCTCCCGCAAGTGCGATCGGAAGTCCGAATGCAACGATGCTGAGCAGCGCGCGATAAACCGACCAGGCCGGCGCCCCGGTTCTGCGCTGCAGCCACAGTTGCAATCCGCTGATTATAATGAAGCTGGACGATAGGCCGAGTGCGACCCAGACGGCCTTGGACAAGAGGCCGCCAAAACTACCGAAATGTAAGGGTGCAATGACAGACACAAGCATGGAACCCAACGACTGAGTACGCCCGACAATCGGTATTGTCCCGAGATATTCGCCGGTACGACCGTCGTAACGCAGCTTGGGGAAGTCCAGGTGTTTCTCGCGCGGATAGTGCGTCACTTCGATTCTGGAGTTCTGCCGCCCGTAGTTCTCGATGCTGACTTCGACTGGCATCGATCCCACACGCCGTCTTGAGTCCGCCAGCACCGTGTCGAGATTGACCGTCGGCCGTCGCACGCCCGGCCGTAACGTTTCCGTACCGACAATGGTCCTGATGGCCGCCATCTGATCGCCGCCAAATGCAACCATGGCCAGGACCGGAAGACCGAACGAGCCCACAAAGCTGAAAAACGAACCGGTGAATGCCAGCAGAAAGGCAAACGGAAGTCCCCACGTTCCCGCCACCGAATGCTGATCCCTGTAGGTCAGCACGCGCTGACCTCGCCCGCGGATCGTAAACATGTCTCTGATAAGATGGCGATGGATCAGCAGGCCTGATATTGCCGCCACCATCATCGCTAGCCCGAGAACACCGGTCAGCAAGAGGCCCCAGGGGTGCGGCAGGTGAAGCCGAACGTGAACGTCAATCAAAAACCGAAACAGGGCGTCCGAGGCTTCGAGCATGCGCAGTTCGCTGCCGAGCCCCTCTCTCAGCCACAGGACCTTCCCCGTATCGGGCGCTACCTCGAACTTGATGCCGCGCTGCCGGACGGACCCGTTCAACAAACGGATGTCTTTATGAAAGAACGCCTCGATGTTGCCGGCCGAGTTGAAATTGATTTCAACGTCTTCGTGATAGGCCCGCCCGACCTTCTGCGACAGCTCTTGGACGATGCCGTCGATCGGCCGCTCGAACGGCTTGCCCGGCAGTGCCCCGCCAATGGACCAGTGGCCGATTTCCTTCGACAGAACAGCGACGGTCCCCGTCAGGACAACAGCATAAAGCACCAGCCCAAGCACGACAGCCGACCATCCATGGAGACCGACGAGCAGTTACGTTTCGCGTTGCGGAAGTTTGAACACGGAAAGCCTTTCGCACGGTTATCGCGTTACGGTTATCGCGTTCAAGTGTCAGGACAAGAATCCTAGACGCTGCAAGATCATAACAAGGTTGCCGGCTCCCAAGACGAGCAGAATAGCACAGACACGTACTAGTCGCCGGTCGAGGCATGCGTGAAAAAAGAGTCCGGCCCAGATCAGCGGAAAGACCACCATGGGCATCACAAGATGATCAATATCAGCGTTCCCCGGAGGGTACCAAACCGGCATGGCCAGCATCACCAGGAACGCGACGACGAGCGCAATCGGTCCGGCGAGCAACACGCGCAAAACGACGCGAAGCCCACGCCCAACGGCTGCCACTCTCGAACCTGATTTCGGCATGCTCACGCCAGGCTAAACCTCGTGATCCCACTACAGGCAGACAAATGGGACGTTTCAAACTGACCTTGAACCGTCTCAGATTGACCTGGACCCATCCCACATCTGCTTTTTCGATCTTCCTGGTCAGCCAAGGGACTCAAACGTGGGGTGTAGGCTGGCGCAGTGAGTCCGCCTATGACGGAACTGATGTAAAGCGGCCGGCGTGACAGACCCGGCCATAACAACCAAATCTGCCATCGCCGGCCCCTCCCCCCAGAACTTTCAGGCCATAGCCGCCAGCTGCAGCTGCTGACTGATGGGGCATGACCGGGCACGGGCACGCCGCCCTTGAAGACTGACCTGTCAGAAGCTCGTTTTGAACTCGACTCCAATTGTTCTGCTGTCTCCAACGCTGGCGGCTGGAGATGACAAGCTTGGCCGGATGCCTGTGACATACTCTTCGTCGAACAGGTTTTTCACGTAGGCCGCAGCGTAGAAGTTGGCGTTCTGGAAACCGAACTTCGTGTTGACAATCGTAAAGTTCTCGACCTCAAGCTCGCTTGAGTTGTTCAGGTCACCCGTGCTGTAGTACGCGCCTGTGTAATTGACGTCGGCAGACACGAACAGGCCGGAGTCGTGCCGGTAGATTCCG
Organism: Pseudomonadota bacterium; assembly: GCA_039186015.1. Taxonomy (GTDB): domain Bacteria; phylum Pseudomonadota; class Alphaproteobacteria; order Rhizobiales; family Hyphomicrobiaceae; genus JBCBWG01. Next base: position 3,899 of record JBCDAH010000027.1, on the reverse strand, counting down.
CCGAATGAGAGCGTGACGTTCGGTGCCTCAGGGAACTCGTTTCCAGAGCAGTCACCACCGTTGTCTGCGCACAGGTTGTCGTTTTCCAGCTCGCGAATCTCCGTTTTGACCAGCCCGAGCGAACCGAAGATTTTCAAACCGTTCGCAAAGTCATACTTGCCCTCCAGCTCCGCGCCGTAGGAGTACGAGCTGCCAATGTTGAACGTATTGACAAATGGCAGCGGAGGATTGGTGATGATCGAGATTTGCTGGTCTTCATAGTCGTTGTAGAAAACATTGATCCCGAACGATGTGCGCTTGTTGAGGGACTCCAATCGATATGCCAGCTCGTAGGTCCAGGCAAACTCCGGGTCAACGTTATTGATTGTTGACGTTGCAATGATGCTTTCCGAGAAGCCTTGGCGGTATCCCTTTCTTGCCGTGGCAGACAGGGTCTGAGTTTTATCAATCTCATAGGCTACACCGACCTTCGGCAGTACGACGCTGAATTCTTCCGTTCGATCATATTGGCTGACGAATGGTATTATGCTGCCGAAGGTCCCATCGAAGTTGTCGATGTTGAGCCCTGAGATGTCCGCTCGGTTGCGCACCTTGTCCCTTTGGTAGCGCAGGCCGCCAAGCAACGACCAAGGACCGTAGACGTTGTAACGCAAGTCTGCGTATAGCGCCGCCGTTTCTGTCGCGTTCCCGAATTCACCGACCTGGATCGGCAGAACGCCCGCGCCGAACGCCGAAGCGTCGAACGTGATCACGGAGTCTGTCGCTTCGTCGAAGTCGCCGTAGAAAAAGCCAAGAACCCCGGACACACCACTTCGAGTCTTGTCATCAATTTCCAACCGGACTTCTTGGGTGAAGTCGTCGCCTTCCCGCGTGTCATCGCGGAAAAAGATCGATTGAGACGGCGCGCTGGAAATGTCCAGTGTCGTGCTGATGATCGATGAAATCGACCTGAGCTTGAAGGCGTCGGAAAACGCATATGAGATGTTGGCGACATAATTGTTGATTGTGGCTTCGCGGAATTCTGCGGATGTAGCGTCTTCCACCAGCTTGCGGTCGAAGTAATCCGGACCCGATACAGTCGTGTCCCCGGTTTTGTCGAACGCGTGGTTGAACGTCAACAGGGCACGCAGGCCAGATACCGCCTGCGGCTCAAACAGGATTTTGCCGCGGAAATTCCGGAATTCGTCCTCTTCGAGAGGCTCATTCCCCGGGTCGGTATAGGTGATGTTCTTTGTTTCTTTCCGGACATCTCCGCTGATGCGAAAAGCAAGCTGGTTATCAAGTATCGGGCCGGACAGCATGAACGATCCGCCCTCACGGTCGAACGTACCGACGTTGCCGCGCAGCGCAGCTTCCCAGCTGTAGGTTGGATCATTCGACTCGATCAGGACAACACCGGCGAGGGCTGCGCGTCCATACAGACCGGACTGAGGTCCTCTGAGAACCTCGACCTTCTTGAGGTCCCAAGTACTGCGAAAACCACGCCGCGTGCCTTCGCGGTTCTGTGTCGCGCCGTCGATGAGCACGCTAACCAATGGCACAGAGTTTGAAATCTCGCTGATGCCATCGGCGTTGAGGCCGCGGATCTGCAACGACGTATTGCCACCAAATCGCGAGAAGAAGCGCACGTTTCCCATGCGGTTGAAGGTATCGGTCACCGACGTCAGTCCGTAGTCCTCGATGTCATCGGACGTCGCGACGCCGACGCTGGTCGGTGTTTCGAGGTAAGAGCGATCAATCTTGCTGGCTGAAATAACGATGCCCTGAAGGGGCGTCTCCTGCGCCGACGCGCCAGGGCTAGATATCAAGTTCCCGACAAGCACGAGCCCGAGGCCCAGATAGATAATCAATCGCCCAGCCATGAGTTACCCACCTACTACTCACGTACATTTTGGCTGGCTGGTGCCGGTCGATGTCGACCATGGGTACGAGCTGACTAGATATGCACATTACACTAACGATTACGGCCACCTAGTCGTTCGCTCGCAGAAAAGTCAACCGACGAAGTCGACAATCTCCGTGCAGGTTCTGCGCTTGTGGCAAGTGCACAACGGCTGACGTTCGCGAACGCGTTCTGCCTCGAGTCCGCCCGCCTTGGATGGAAGCGCTCGCGCCCGACAACGACGAACCTGGATACCATCAAACACGCCATCGTTGCAGACAAGCTCTGCAACAAACGCCTATCGCAATGCCGCGTGCCCCACACAGTCCGGCGGCAAAAAATGTAGTACACCTGATCCATGAGATATGCAGAAGCAATCCGCCGGTTCGGTCTGACGCGTGGCGACGGCAAACACGCGACCGCTGTCGGCGGCAATCGGATCAATGCGGCTCACGTCGGGGGCGATCGCATGGACCGTCACCCACCTGATGGCGTCGCGCCACCAGCAACGCGACGTCAACGCATCGGTTTCTCACGCGCCGCGGACACAGACAGAACCCCGTTCCGCTTTATCAAGAGCAATGCCCCGAAGGCGCCTGACGCATGAGTACAGGCTCCACAGCATCTCCGGACAGGCCAGCGCGCGGACCACTCGGCCTTCGCGAAAGCTATGGCTTCTTCATGCCGTTGGTGCTGATGGTGGAGCTCAACATGATCTCTAAGTCCGCCATCCACGCCTTTCTCGCTCGCACCGAAACACCGAACGTGACACTCGCGGGCTTCAATGCCGCGTTCACCTTCTACTTCGCGATTTCAAGCGCAACCGAAGTCACCGCGTCCCTGTGTCTGTCGTATCTGAAATCGCGCGCAGACGTGCTGCGTCTACTTGGCTTTATGGCGGGGCTCTTGTGTGTCCCTGTCGCGCTGGCATTGGCGATCAGTTTCACGGATCTCGGCGAGGGTTTGTTCGGCGGCTGGTTCGGGCTCAGCCCGGCCGCCCAGGCCGAAGCACGGCAATCCGTCGCGCTGTTCGTGCTCAGTGTCCCCGCATTGATTTTGCGAGGCATGGCGTTCGCGCTTCTGATGATGGCACGCAATACCTTGATCATTACGATGAGCACGTTCGTGCGACTATCATCGCTCGCGATATCGCTGGCCGTTCTGCCGCTATGGCTGAATGGCGCGGCAATCGGTGCGGGCGCACTGGTGCTGTGCATGGCAGCCGAGTCCGTTTTCGCGTGGTGCTTTGCCTGGCGCGCACTCGTGCAGCTCCCGGCCGTGCGCGAACTCCAGAATACGATCGCAGGCTACTGGCGATTTTCCTGGCCGCTTATCATCAACGGCTCTGCGGAATTCGGCGTGATCTTTGTGATCAGTTTGTTTCTGGGCCGCCTGTCGCAAGCCGACCTGGCCATCGCCGCATTCGGTGTGGTGCATGGCTTGATTTCGCTGCTCATGGCGCCGATGCGTAACCTCACGCAAACCGCACAGACGCTGGACACCCGCCGCGAGGATGTGCGGGTGATGCTGGTGTTTACGGCGCAGTTGATTGGTCTCTTCACCGTGCTCGCGCTCGTCTTGTTCCAAACGCCGCTGCGTGACTGGGTCCTCACCGACATCATGGGACTTGGCGAGGAGTTGTCGGCCTATTGCGCGCCTGCGCTGACGCTGTCATTCGCCATGGCCGCGTTCTGGGGCTGCGCCGCACTTTTCCGTGGCTTGCTGGCAAAAGCCCGTACGACAAGGTCACTCGCGACAAGCGGCATCCTGCGTATCGCCACCGTCGCAGCGACCGGGACAATTGTGCTCGCCTGGCCCGACGTGAACGGCCCGCTGATCGGCATTGCCGCCTGGATCCTGTCCTACGCGGTCGAATGTTTGATCAGCAGCTACCGTCTGCATCGGCTCGGAGGGTATTCAGACGCGGCCGATGCCCAGCCAGCTTGATTGCGCTGTTCGCGAGCGAGTCTTTCAGTGGCGCTGTTCGCACGCTCGCAGGCTCGCGGCTCGAGCGCTG
>JBCDAH010000026.1:0-40457 GCA_039186015.1 Pseudomonadota bacterium | reverse complement strand
TGTGCGGGAACAGATTGAAGGATTGAAAGACCATGCCGACGTCTCGACGGACGGCTTCGATATCCTTGATGTTGTCAGTAAGCTCGATCCCGTCGACAATAATTGTGCCGCGCTGGTGTTCCTCAAGCCGATTGATGCATCGGATCATGGTCGACTTTCCCGATCCGGATGGGCCGCAGACAACGACCCGTTCTCCCGTTGCAATGTCGAGATTAATGTCGCGGAGGGCGTGAAACTTGCCGTACCACTTGTTGACACTGTCCAGGTGGATGACGGGATCTGAGGCTTGGTCTGCGGTGCTCAATGCCGCGTCGGCGACTTCCTGCATGAACTGGGCCTCCTTGGCCGCAATCAGATGTTATCGATTCCGACCTTCATTCAGCCAGACTTCGACGTTCTGGCTGTACTTCGAAAGCGCGAAACAGAAGACGAAATAGACGAGTGCAACGAACAGGTAGGCTTCGACAAAGAACCGGCGCCATAGCGGGTCTTCCATCACGGCTGTTGTCGCCGTCAGGATATCGAACAGCCCGATGATCAAAACGAACGACGTATTTTTGAGGGCCGCGATAATGTGATTGACCATGCCCGGCAGGCAGATCCTCAGCGCCTGGGGTAGCACGATGCGTGACGTCGACTGCCAATAGGACAGGCCGAGAGATGCGGCCGCCTCATGCTGTCCGCGTGGGATGGCCTGCAGCCCGCCGCGAATGACTTCTGCTTGGTAGCACGCGAAGAAAATCGCCATGCCAACCATCACACGCAGCAGTTTGTTGAGCTCGACACCCTGGGGTAGGAACAGGGGAAAGACATTCACCGCGACAAACAGGATGGTGATAAGCGGCACGCCACGGAGGCATTCGATCAAAGTCACACAAACCGCCTTCACTAACGGCAGCTTCGACTGCCGGCCGAGGGCAAGTAAGACGGCGATCGGCAAGCCGATCACGACCGTGCCGGTAAAGAGCACCATGGTGAGTGGGAGGCCGCCCCATTGGGTCGTATCCACGAATGTGAGACCGAACACGCCGCCCCAAAGCAGAATTCCAACCGCAACCAACGTGAAGAGCCATAGCGGGATTAAGATCCTCACGTCCCAGAACCGGCGCTGCATCGTGATAATCACAGTGCCCAGATACATTGTGAGCGCGAGAACGAGCCGCCAATGTTCGTCGTAGGGATAGACGCCGAACAGCATCGGGCGGTGCTTTTCGCGAATGACCGCCCAGCAAGCGCCGGAGGCCGCACGGCAGACTTCATGGTCTGCCGTCATCCAGACGGCGTCGATGAGCGCCCAGCGGATGAACCCTGGCACGAAGTAGATCAGCAACAGCACGAAAACGATGCTTGAAATCGTGCTTGAAACCGAGCCGAAAAAGTTCTGACGCAGCCAGCGCACCAAAGGCACGGAATCGCTCGGCGGCGGTTGTGCCGTGCTGCGTGGGCTTGCGACGTGCGCCGTTGGTGCAGCGGCGAGGGTGTGATCCGTCATTGGGTAATCCTCACCGTTCCTTCAGTGCAATCGCTTGGTTGTAGATGTTCATGAACAGCGAGATCGTCAGACTGATCAGGAGATAGACCGTCATCATGATGGCGATCGCCTCAACCGCTTGTCCGGTTTGATTGAGGGTCGTGTTGCCGACGTTGACGAGATCCGGATAGCCGATCAGAACGCCGAGCGACGAGTTCTTCGTCAGGCTGAGATACTGGCTTGTCGTCGGCGGTACGATGACCCGCAAGGCCTGCGGTATGGTCACGTAGCGCATGATCCAGCCAGGCCTAAGGCCCAGCGACCGAGCGGCCTCGATTTGTCCGCGCGGCACCGACTGAATGCCGGCTCGTACGATTTCCGCGATAAAACCTGCTGTATAGACCGTGATGCCGATCAGCAGGCCAATAAACTCAGGTGACAAGAGCGAGCCGCCGCGGAAGTTGAAACCGCGGAATACTGGTGTGTCCCACTGCAGGGGAAAGCCGCCTGACGCCCAGACCAGAAGCGGAAGCCCGGTGAGCATGGCGAGAACAGGCAGGACCGTCGGAAGCTGGCGTCCGGTCTTCTCGCGATGGCGCATCGCATAACGGCCATACGCAATGCTCGCACATAGCGCGACCAAAAGTGCGGCTCCGACCCAGGCATAAATCGGGTTGTATTCCGGCACCGCGAAGATCAAGCCGCGATTGTTCAGGAAGACACCGTCGCCTAAGGAAAACGACTGCCGCGGCCCGGGCAGGTTTCTGAGAAACGCTCCCCAGAATATGACGTGAAGGACGACGGGAACATTTCGCACGACCTCGACGAAGGCCGAAGAGAACTTCGCCGCAAACCAGTTCGTCGAGACGCGCATGATCCCAATCATGCCGCCGAGTAACGTGGCAAGGGCGATGCCGCACGCTGAGACTGTCAAGGTGTTGAGTATCCCAACGGCCAAGGCGCGTGCGTAGGTGTTTGCCGAGTCGTAGGCAATTAGCGACTCGCCGATGTCGAACCCGGCGCTTTCGTCAAGAAATCCAAACCCGGTTGCGATTCCCTGGCTTTCCAAGTTGGACGTCACATTTTCATAGAGATAGTAGCCGCAAGCGACCACGAGCAGAAGGAGTGCCGCCTGATAGAGCACGCCCCGAACCGCGCTGGAATACAGCAGGCTGGGGAGACTAAAGGACGCCATGCCTGGGCCCGGAGAGACTTTGAACCGATCTTCGGTCTGTTGAGCCATGCTGGAGCAATCATCCTGTCGCGACTGCGGCACGCAACGCGTATCCGCTAAGGTCATGAAACTCGGAGGCAGTTCCGTGGGGGCGTGCCATGCATCGCGCGCGGCACGCCCATTGGTTCGTGTGTGTCAGCACACGCCTATTTGATCGGGAACCCGTAAAGCAGGCCACCGTCCGTCCACAGCTTATTGACACCGCGGGGCAGTTTCAGCGGTGATTTCTCGCCAAAATTGCGCTCGTAGATTTCTTTGTAATTGCCGACTTGTTTCACAACACGATAAGCCCAATCACTATCCAGTCCCAATTTTTCGCCGGTTTTCGTACCCTTGCCGACCATCAACTGGATATTGGGATCTTTGGAGTTGCGCATTTCATCAACGTTCGCAGATGTAATACCGTACTCCTCGGCATTAAACGTGACGTACGTTACCCATTTGATGATGTCGTACCATTGGTCATCACCCTGGCGCACGCCGATCGCGAGCGGCTCTTTCGAGAAAACGCCGTCAAGGATCAGGTGGTCATCGGGGTTCTTGGCATCGAACATCTGGTGACCGGGCAGGCCTGCCTGGTCCATCGACATCACGTCACAACGTTCGGAGAAATACGCCCCGACCATTGCTTTCTGGTTTTCAATGACGACGGGTTTGTAGGTGATGCTCTTCGACTTAAACAACGCGGCAATGTTCTTCTCGGTTGTTGAGCCGGGCAGAACGCAGATCGTTGCGCCGTCCAGATCGTCGACCTTTGTTGCGTTGGTCGACTTGCGCACCATGAAACCGGTGCCGGTGTAGAATGTCGGTGGCCCGAAGTTCAATCCCAGAGACGCGTCGCGCGTCAGGGTCACGGTGGTTGTGCGCGACAGCATATCAATTTCACCGGACTGCAGCGCGGGGAATCGCTGGACGCTGCTCATCGGGATGTATTTGACTTTCTCGGAGTCCCCCAAAACAGCTGCGGCGACAGCGCGGCAGAAGTCAACGTCGAGACCTTTGTACTTGCCCTGGCTATCGGCAATCGCAAAGCCGTAGCGGCCTTGGTGCACACCGCACAGAATTTCGCCACGCTTTTTGACGGCGGCCATCGTCGGCCCATCGGCCGCATACGATGGTGCTGCCATGAAAACACCGGCCACAAAGCCAGCTATGGCCGTGATTTTAACGGCTTTCTGTTGATACATGAGACTTATTTTCCTTTCGATCTGCAGGGCGGATAAACTGACGTTTGCTGCCGTTGGCTCTGGATGCCGGCTGTTGTTCGCCGGAAGCGCTGAGGCGCTCGATGATTCTCCTTTTCGATGCATAGCTACGACGAAGATGCGAGGCCATGCGACGGCGCGCCAAGGCTACGTCGCCTTCCTCGACGGCATCGAGTATGGCAAGGTGCTCTTCGATGCCGGCAATGACCCAGTCCCGATCGTAGTATTTGCCGAGGCTCATCGCGAGGCGAAAGCGGTTGCGTATCGGAATGTAGGTCTCGTACAGCACACTGTTGTTTGCGGCACGAAACATCTGAACGTGAAAGTCCGCGCCAATCTCGTAGACCTGCGAGATGTCTGTTTCGATTTGATTTCGCGAAGCTTCCAGATTTCGCCGCGTGTCTGAGAGTATCGCGCGGTTGGAGTTTCGCGCGGCGAGTGCGACCGCCTTGGCTTCGAGGACATGACGTACTTCATACAGCTCGCGGATCTGCTCGGTGTCGAGCTGCCGAATGAACGTGCCACGCGCCGGAACGATCTCAACCAAGCCATCTCGGGCAAGTGCGTGAATGGCTTCGCGAACAGGTGTCCGACCAAATCCGTGGTCCAAAGCCAGTTGGCGTTCTGAAATCGGTTGACTAGCCGAAATTTGACCTGACAGGATAATATCTAAGATATGCCTGTAAGCAGCGTCGCGTTGGCCCGGCGTAATAACTGACATACCAGTATTGCATCAGGTCGGTCACACGGAGTCAATTGCTATTGTTTGATTGATTTATGGGCCTCTTGCCTCTCGCTTAATCGCTGCAGGAACTATCGTGATTTGGAATCGCGATGCAGGGCGATCAGAGGTAGAAGTCGCGTATCGAACCACGACGCAGGGTTGCGGTGGCGTGATGCCATGTTCGTCTGACATCGACTTGCAGGTGTTCATTACAGCGACTGTCGCATCCCGGCCAGCGCACGTGACGGGGCGACGCGGCGTCGCCGATACACCGTGCCAGCTAGGTTCACACGGTCCAGGATGAGGCATAACTTGAGCAGGCGTGTCGGAAATTCACTCGCCGGTTCAATTTCGCCGAAGGCGGAATCACTTCGCCGGCCCACGCTTCGTCTTCGATTCAACTTGGCCGGCCAAGACGACCGAAAGAGTAGGCGTGGGAGGGTTCCAGCTCAATCTGGAGCGCCAGAGGTGGTGGCCGCGGTGCAACAAGGCGCAATCGATTTACGAGGACGGCTTCCTATCCGGCGCCGCACACAGCTAACTAGGCTGCGATTCGAGGCGAGGGATGATCATGAGCAATCCGAATGTCCTAAGGCCCGTCATGCTGGCGCTGTGTTGTGTTGCGCTATGCTGTGTTGTCCGGGGGCCTGGTGGTTTGGGAACTGGGTTCGCGTCCGTTGCACACGCCGCATCCGAGGAGGCGAAGCCGTTTCAGCAGCTTTTGGGTTGGTGGATCGGCAGCGGGCGACTGGGTTTCAAAAGCGGTGAGATCGAGACGGTGCGATGCCGTGCGACATATCGCAATGGTCGCAATCAGAACCAGCTGCTGCAGGCAGTGCGCTGTGCCAGTCCAAGCGGCCAGATTGAGGTCAAGAGTGAAATCGAGAGCGTCGGCCTGCGCCTGAGTGGAACGTGGACGGAGACCAAGTACGCCTATTCCGGGAAGCTCACCGGACAAGTCATTCAAGGTGGCTTCCTCGTGCGGGTGTCCGGCGACGGTGTTTCAGCCAGTATGACGGTGTTTGCCAAAGGTGATCGCCATGTCGTGGAAATCCAGTTTCACGATAGCAATCTGATCGGTCTCACGATGGTCTTCGGTCGTGGTCGCAAGAAGAAGTAGGCCCGGCGTGCGGATCGCTGAGTGGTGGCTCGCGGCCGCGCGGGCTTGTTGTTAAGAATTCGGCAACTGCAATCCTGAAAATTTTATAAGTCGGCGTGCCCATTGCTTAACGCCAGATTTCCCGGGGCTAAACGCATTGATGCGATGTTTAAGCTGATTTGTTCGTGCTCTCTTAACCGTCTTTCTCAAGACTTTGGAAATGCCTGACACGCGAGACGGTCATTCAAGTTTTGAATGTCTTGGAAGGTCGGCATTTTGGCATACATCGGCAGTTGCGTATTAGCGCCGCTCAGAATGTTGCGAATCCTCGCCCGCGCCGTTTGGCGAGGGCCACTCCACGCGGGACCAGCCGGTGTGTTGGTTATCAACTGCCTTACAGCCGTGCTGTTATGTGCCGCCGGAGTTGCGCTTGCATTGGGCCACTACGAGGTGGCCGTTGCCGTGGGCACGATCGCCTTTGGTGCGATTGTCGTCGCGCATGGATGCGGCGTTGCGTTGCTAAACGCGTCACACCTCGCGCCCGACTGTGATGACACAGCGCTGGAGAGCGATCTCGAAGACCGCGAGGACCAGCGATGGGCCCGCGAAGAAAACGCGGATCGCTATCGCGATTTACCGAACGCTCCGGCGGACGTCGTCGGTGCCCCGCCACGTTACCATAACGGCGCGTATTCACGGTCCGATCCAACGGAACCATCGGCCAAGCTGAAAGCGACTGACGCAGCGGATATTGCGCGATCACAGTATCTGGCCAAGATCAGCCACGAGATTCGAACGCCGATTAGCGGGATACTCGGTTTAGGCGGATTGCTGGAAAATACACCGCTTTCAAATGAACAGCGAACGCACGTGCGCGCCATCACCACTTCGGCCCGTAACCTCAAGGCTCTCGTCGACGAGATGCTGGATTCCTCCAAGATCGAGGCGGGCCACGTTGTTTTGGCAAGCGAACAGGTGGCACTGCTCGACACGCTGCATGACGCGATGGCGCTGGTTTACCCGGCGGCCGAAAGCAAGGGGTTGTCTCTGAGTTGCAGCGTGGCGGCGGAGACGCCGGTTTCGTTGCGTGGCGATCCACTGCGCCTGCGACAGATCTTTCTCAATCTGATCGACAATGCCGTGAAGTTCACGGTGACTGGCGGCGTTTCCGTTCGGTTGAGCCCCGCGGGTACGGCAAACGGCGACAGCGTTGAGCTGTTGTTGGAGGTTCGGGACACGGGTCCCGGCCTGGGAACGGATGATCCCGAGAGTCTGTTTGTCGCGTTTACGCAAGCGCCTCAATCGGCACTGGCCGACGTAACCGGCACGGGGCTTGGTCTCTCAATCGTACGGGAGCTTGCCCGTGCCATGGGCGGAGACGTTGTTGCAACTGACAGCGAGAATGGCGGCGCAGTGTTCTCGGTGACACTGAAGCTTGGGGTCGACCAGGATCAGCGTACGTTCGCGGATTGCGCCGATTTTGCTCACGCGCAATCGCTACATGCCAAGTCTGCGCCTTGCATCGTGCGTGTTGATCTCGACGACGACCTCGAACAGAAATCCGTTGTCGACACGCTTCGCGCATCCGGGATGACGACGCTCGAGGGCAAGCGCCTGAAGCATTGTCGGCTGCGTGGCGGCGCGGAACGCCACGTTGCGTTGGCGTGCCACGAGCCGGATCTCGGAAACTCGGAACCGCAGTTGACATTAACGGAACTCCGCCAAGCGGACAGCGGCACCCGGCGCCAACTGCTCGAACGACCGATCAGCCCGCAAGCTCTCACGGCGGCGATACGGGGTCTTCTTGATCCGATCGAAGACCTTCCGAGCGGCGCTCAGGCAGCCCACGGCGATCGCAGCGTTAATTTGCGCGCCATTGAAACGCTGCCACGTTCGGACTTTTTCGCACGCGTTCTGGTTGCGGAAGACAACCCGGTCAATGCGCTCCTGGTGATGACGATCCTGCAGCGGCTGGGTTGCGATGCGGTTCACGTCGAAGATGGTGCTTCGGCTGTCGAGATGGCGATTGCGCCGCTGCTCCAGGGCGCGGCATCGCGGTCGTTCGATCTTATCCTGTTAGACATCCGGATGCCGGGTCAGGATGGGTACTCGGCGATTGATACGATCCTGGGACACTATCGGTGCGCCGAACGTGTCGTGGAACGCCCGGCAATTGTCGCGCTTACGGCCAATGCATTTCAAGAAGACCGGAATCGTTGCCTCGAAGCCGGCTTTGACGACTATATTTCGAAGCCATTCGAGCCGGATGAGCTTCGAAATCTGGTTTTGCGCTGGACTTCGGACACATTGGGTGGCCAAACTACACACAGGATGCCATCGCTGCGGTTGGTCTGACCGAAAGTCGCATTCGGGGTTCCGATGCGAGTTGGCTATCGGCCGCTCCCGTTCGCTCGATGGATCGGTCCGTCCGAGTTTGACGGATTAAGTCGCCCTATCGAGCGGCGACAGTCTGCGGATGCTGTCTAGGTTTCTTAGAGTTATGTTGACGGATCAGGCGGATTGCGGCACCGCTCTGCAAAACTCGTTTGAATTGTCCGATGGACTGGTAGACGTCTACACGTAGCCGGCACATGGAGCATGTGTGGACGTTGCTGTATCGAGATGCGCTGGTTCAGAAGACTATTCTCAAATAAGATGGTTCGGTTGCCGACGAGGGTGTTCCATCTCACCAGTCGAGCTGAACCGGGGAGGACTGTATGCCGATGGATCATCGCAGCCTGTTCGCCAGGTTGCGTCCGCGCGGGACCAGCCGATCAATTTCGGCCGTTGAAGCGGGGCGCCGCACGCGACAGAGATTTGCGACCATGTCGGCATACTTTCGCCGCTCACCATCCAAGATCTATGGAAAGATTGGGTCGCTTGAGGTTCGTCTCGCGAGCACCAAGCAAGATGTGCGGCGGGCGCAACGCCTTCGCTATAAGGTCTTTTACGAAGAAATGTCAGCCAAGCCTTCGCTGGCCGCACAGTTGTCACGCCGAGACGAGGATCGTTACGACAGGGTATGTGACCACCTGCTCGTTGTCGACACGGATCAGGAAGCCGCGGGCCAACAGTGGTCGCAGCTTGGCCGGCGAACGTCGCCACGCGTGGTTGGAACGTATCGCATCCTGCGCGGCGACAAGATCGACTCGGCCGAGGCATTCTATTCGCAAGGTGAGTATGACATCGCGCCGATGGTGCGCTCACATGGGGATAGCCTGAAGTTTATGGAAGTCGGGCGGTCCTGCGTGCTCCAACCCTATCGGAACAAGCGTACTGTCGAGCTGTTGTGGCATGGACTGTGGACGTACACGCGAGAGCACAAAGTTGGGGTCATGATGGGGTGTGCCAGCTTTGAAGGTGTTGATCCGGACGCCCATGCCGAAGCGTTGAGTTTTCTATATCACGAGCGGCTTGCGCCGCCGGAGTGGCGGGTTCGCGCACACGCGGATCAGCACGTCGAAATGGCAAGATTGCCGAAGGATCAGGTCAGCGCCAAGGCCGCGCTGAAGGGCCTCCCGCCGTTGATCAAGGGCTACTTGCGTCTCGGTGCCTACGTCGGCGATGGGGCCGTTATCGACCATCAGTTCTGTACAACCGACGTCTTCATCATTCTGCCGGTCGCGGCAATTGATCCCAGGTACTTCGAACACTTCGGCAGCCCGGAAGAGGTTGGGAGTCGGGTTGCTGTTTGAGACGATAGGATCGTTTGGGCGACGGAATGTTTGATTGTGTGTCGATAATCGACGCGGCTAGCTTTCTCATCGTCACGTCAGCATATCGAAGCCCAAGGACATAAACTCGGTTCGAATGTCGGCCTCGGGTGTGGCATGCATCGCTGCCATGCCGAGGTTTTGCGCCGTCGCCACATTCGCCTGACTATCATCAATGAATAAGCAGTCCTGTGGGTCGAGGTTGTAGCGCTCGCATAGCGTTTGGAAGATTACGGGATCGGGCTTCAGGACTCTTTCGTGCGCGGAGACCACTGTTCCGTTGAACTGGGTGAGGAACGGAAAGCGCTCGCAACACGCCGCCCACTTTTCGCAGCTGAAGTTGGTGATGGCGTAGACAGGCACATCATTTGTGCGCAAATGGTCCAGAATGCGAACATTCTTGTCGACCGCGCCTGGTATCATTTCGTGCCAGCGCGTATCAAATGCGCGTATTTCGGCGGCCCATTCCAGGTGCTGTGCCACAAGCGCCGCAACGCCGTCGGCAAAGCTTCGTCCTCTGTCTTGCTCGATGTTCCAGGCTGGCGTCGTGATATTGGCGAGGAACCAGGTCATTCGCTTGTCGTCGCCGTCGAAGACCTTACGGTAAAGGTGGTGAGGGTCCCACGTGATCAGAACGTTGCCGACATCAAAAACCACTGCAGAGCATGACTTGAGGTTCATGGCTGATCCCCTCTTTGCCCAGCTGCGGACATTCGGTAAGTCATTGCGATGGCACAAAGACCCTCTCTCAGAAAAGGGGATGCTTCCCCGGGTGACAGCTCCGATGCGCGCGGCGCGACGCCTGCGATTGCGCAGTATCTAGAGATCAAGACCGCAAACCCTGACAGTCTCCTGTGGTACCGTATGGGTGACTTCTATGAGCTGTTTTTTGAGGACGCGGTCGTTGCGTCGCAGGCGCTCGGCATTGTCCTGACGAAGCGCGGAAAATACCTCGGCGAAGACATCCCGATGTGCGGCGTGCCGGTTCATCGCGCTGACGAGTACCTGCAGCGCCTAATTAGAGTCGGTCATCGCGTGGCTGTTTGCGAACAGTTGGAGGACCCAGCTGAAGCGCGCAAGCGTGGCCCCAAAGCGGTTGTTCGCCGGGACGTGGTACGACTGGTCACACCGGGAACGCTGACCGAGGAGGCGCTTCTCGATGCCAACGCGCGGAACTATCTGACGGCACTGTTTCTGACACCGAAACAGCAGGACGAGGAGGCCGCTGCAGCCTTTGCGTCGTTCGATCTGTCGACGGGAGAGCTTGAGGTCGGTGAGGTTGCGAGCGTCGACCTGGCAAGCGAACTCGGACGATTGGCGCCACGTGAAGTGCTGGTCTCGGATGGCGAGTCGACCGATAGTCCCGCGGCAGAGGCCGTAAGTGCCAGCAATGCGGCGATTACGTTCGTCCCGGCGCAAACGTTCAACAGCTTGGCCGGTGAATCGCAGTTGCGCGACGGCCTTGGTGTTCTCGAACTTTCGGCGTTTGGAACGTTTTCGCGCGGCGAACTTGCTGCGGTTGGTGCGCTTCTCCGGTATGTGAGCCTGACCCAGGTTGGGCAACGGCCGGTGATTCAGCCGCCAAAGCGCGCCGGCCGCGATGCAACGCTGGTAATCGACGCTGCCAGCCGAGCCAGTCTGGAACTGGTGCGGTCTTCGTCTGGTGACCGGCGAGGCAGCTTGCTATCCGCGATTGATCGGACCGTCACCGGGCCGGGTGCACGCGAACTGGCCGCGCGGATTGCCAGCCCGCTTGTTGATTCAACCCTGATTAATCGTCGCCTCGACGCTGTCGGCTTATTGACCGGAGATGTCGGCTTGCGCGAGCGCTTACGCCAACGGCTGCGGGGTGCGCCCGATGTTGCCAGAGCCGTGTCCCGGCTCTCGCTGCAGCGTGGAGGGCCAAGGGATTTGGCCGCAATCCGAGACGGGTTGGCTGCGGCGCGAGATCTTGCCAACGATCTACGGTCGTCAGCATCCGGCACGGGGCTGCCGGACGTTCTGGCCGATGTGTTGGATTGTCTGAATGGCTGCGAAGCGAATTTGTTTGAGAGCCTGTCACAGGCGCTCGTTGACGAACCACCGCCCTATCGGCGCGACGGTGGGTTCGTGCGCGAGGGCTATGACGAGTCGCTGGACCAGGCCCGGCAACTGCGCAACGACAGCCGCAAGGTGATGGCCTCGCTTGAATCCAAATATAGCGAACTGGCTGGGATCAAGTCTCTCAAGATCAAACATAACAACGTCCTCGGTTACTTTGTCGAGGTGACCGCGGGCGGGGCTTCGACACTGTTGGCCGCGCCTTTGTCGGATGTGTTCCGTCATCGGCAGACGATGGCGAATGCGGTTCGATTCACCACTGAAGAGTTGGTCGAAATCGAAGGCCAGATCTCCTCGGCTGGCGAGCGGTCTCTTGCCCTTGAGCAGGAAATTTTTTTGCGACTGTCGCATGCCGTCGCCAGTGGCGAAGTTGCGTTAACGCGCATGGCGGCGGCGCTTGGGGAGCTTGATTGTCTCGCAGGTCTGGCTGAGCTGGCCTCCGAGCAGAACTACGTGCGACCGGACGTGAAGGCGGCCGGCGGCCTCGTCATCAAGGGTGGCCGCCACCCCGTCGTCGAGCAAGCCCTGGCGACGACGGGCGGCGGGCCCTTTATCGAAAACGACTGCGCTCTCGGCGATGATGGCGGCATTCCACGCCCGCCTGGGTTCGAGCAAGTGCGTCAGGCGCGGATCTGGCTGGTGACCGGGCCGAACATGGCCGGTAAATCGACCTTTCTCCGGCAGAACGCCCTGATTGTTCTGATGGCGCAAATGGGGGCGTTCGTGCCGGCGCAATCGGTCTCGGTCGGCGTGGTCGATCGCCTGTTTTCCCGCGTTGGCGCATCAGATGATCTCGCCCGCGGGCGGTCCACGTTCATGGTCGAGATGGTTGAGACGGCAGCGATCCTCAATCAGGCGACAGAGCGATCTCTGGTTATCTTGGACGAGATCGGGCGAGGTACGGCAACGTTTGACGGACTCTCCATCGCGTGGGCGACGGTTGAATATCTGCACGACGTACTGCGGTGCCGGGCGCTGTTCGCAACGCACTACCATGAGTTGACGGCACTCAACGATCGCCTGAACGCGGTTGCGAACGTGACCATCGACGTCAAGGAGTGGCAGGATGAGATCGTCTTTCTGCACTCCGTTCGCCCGGGTGCGGCGGACAGATCCTACGGGATCCAGGTCGCGAAGCTTGCTGGTTTGCCGGCACCTGTCATTCAGCGTGCCGGGGACGTGCTCAAGCGGCTTGAAAGTGGTGACCAAGGCGGACGCAGTTCGCTTGCTGGGCTTGATGATCTGCCTTTGTTTTCGGCTGTTCGTCCGGCCGCGCATATTCCGGCTGAACCGGCTGCGTCACCGGTCGAAGCGGCCCTTGCCGATGTACGACCTGACGAATTGTCACCCAAGGCGGCGCTGGATCTGGTGTATGCATTGGTTCGCCTAATGGAAAAGGCGTGAGGACTCGCCATGGATGCCATTGCTGATCTTGATATTGCGGAAATCGACCCGACTACGCTGCGTGTTCAGCTCACGGAACTATTTCGGGCTGCGGGAACGGCTGAGGCAGCGCGCCCCAAGGTTCTCGCGCTGTTCAAAGACATGTGGGCGGCCGCCTTAACCCATGCGGAACACAAGCTGATGCGCGACGGGGATGGGCGTGCGTGCGCCGCCTACCTCTCCGGTGTGCAGGACGAAATCGTATCAGCGATCCACGACTATACGGCGGCTCACGTGTATTTCCGTCCTGTCGGGAGTGTGTCAGAGAGTATTGCAATCGTTGCGACCGGCGGCTATGGCCGCGGATTGCTCGCGCCCGGCTCGGATATAGATCTGCTGTTTCTGCTGCCATACAAGCAGACTCCATGGGCCGAAAGCGTTGTCGAATATGCCCTCTATTTGTTGTGGGACATCGGCTACAAAGTCGGCCATGCAACACGAACGGTCGAGCAATGCGTCAAGCTTTCGCGCAACGATGTCACGATCCGCACGGCATTGCTCGACGCGCGCTTGATCCATGGTGACACGGAGCTATTTGCGCGGTTTGAGGAGCGTTTCGTCGAGGATGTCGGTCGCGCGTCTGCGCGGGCCTATATCGAAGCCAAAATGGCGGAGCGCGATCAACGCCATAAGCGCAGCGGTGCCAGCCGCTTTCTGGTTGAGCCAAACATCAAGGACGGCAAGGGCGGGCTGCGAGATCTCCACACGCTTCACTGGCTGTCGAAGTTTCTTGCCGATGGTGGACGGCCCGGCGGCGAAGTCGAGCATACGGAGCTTTCGCCCAAGGAGCGCGTTACGCTCAGACGCTGCGAGGACTTCCTCTGGACTGTGCGGTGTCACTTGCACTTCCTGTCCGGCCGGGCTGAAGAGCGTCTGACCTTCGACGTGCAGCCGGAAATGGCCGCCCGCCTGAGATATCGAACCAGCCGCGGTTTGCGCGCGGTCGAGCGGTTCATGAAACACTACTTCCTGGTTGCGAAGACGGTGGGCGACCTGACGGCAGTGGTGTCTCTGGCGCTGGAGCTGGAGCAACTCAAGACTGCGCCCAGGCTCAACGAAATGATCAATCCGCTGACGTGGTCAACACGGCGAACCATTCGCCAGCAGACCGATTTCCGGATTGAGAATGATCGGGTCACGATTGCCGATAGCCAGGTTTTTGCACGAAACCCGCGCAACTTCCTCAGGATTTTCGAGGTTGCGGAAGACACGGGGTCGTATCTGCACCCCGACGCGTTGCGCGGCATTCAGCGCTCACTGCATCTTCTCGACGACGATTTGCGTTCGGACCCGCAGGCGGCGGGCATCTTTTTCAATCTGCTGACCAAGTCCAAGCAGCCGGAAGCAATTTTGCGCCAGCTGCATGGTACGGGCGTGCTTGGCCGCTACATCCCCGAATTCGCCAGGGTTACGGCGATGATGCAGTTCAACATGTACCATCACTACACGGTGGATGAGCATCTGTTGCGAACGGTCGGGGAGTTGCGATCGATCGAGGACGGTAAGCGCGTCGAAAGTCTGCCACTCTCAAGTGGGCTGTTTCCGACCATCAAGAATCGTCGGGCGCTCTACCTGGCGGCGCTCATTCACGACATTGGAAAGGGGCGTGCCGAGGACCATTCGATTGTCGGTGCGCGCCTGGCGCTGTCCATCTGCCGTCGCCTTGGGCTCGACTCGACTGAGACGCAGCTGGTTGTCTGGCTGGTTGAGCAGCATTTGTTGATGAGCACCACAGCGCAAACGCGCGATCTGGCCGATCCGCGAACGATCACGGGCTTCTCCGATGTCGTCACGACGCGAGAGCGCTTAAAACTCCTGCTGCTGTTGACGGTTGCGGATATCCGGGCAGTCGGTCCCGGGACTTGGAACGGTTGGAAGGGGCAGTTGCTCCGTCAACTTTATAGCCAGGCCGATGTCGTCATTTCCGACGAGACACCGGGGCTGACTCCCGACGAGCAGATGGCGGAGTCTACGGCCGCTTTGCGCGCCCGACTGACCGACTGGACGGACGAGCAATTCGCGGCCTTCACCGAACGGCAATACCCGGACTACTGGGGGCGGATCGAACTCAAGACGCAAGTGGCACATGCGCGGCTGCTCCGTGATATCGAGGCGGACGGTCGAAAGCTCGGCACGGCGTTTTCGACGGACCGGTTCACTGCGATTACGGAACTGGTCGTCATTGCCCCGAACCACGCCCGATTGCTGTCGCTGTTTGCCGGTTGCTGCTCGGCGGCTGGCGCCAACATTCTGGGGGCTCACATCGCGACAACGCGAGACGGGCTCGTGCTCGACAGTTTCCTTCTGGCGCGTGAGCTCGGCGAAGATGAGGACGAGCTTCGTAGAACACGACAGATTGGCGAAATGATCGAACGGGTTCTGCGCGGGGACATTCGTTTGACGCAGCTGCTCGACGCGAAGCGACCGGCGGAACGCCGCGTTGAAGCCTTTTCGGTCGCGCCACAGGTGCGGGTCGACAATGAACTGTCGGATCAGTTTACGGTCATAGAAGTCGAGGGGCGTGACCGTCCGCGGTTGTTGTACGACCTGACAGCGGCGATATCCGACCTGAATCTGGATATTACGTCAGCACATATTACAACCTTCGGCGAGCGTGCGGTCGACGTGTTCTATGTCTCTGATCTTACGGGGAAAAAGATTATTCACGAGGCACGTCAGAAGTCCATTGAAGATCGTCTCCTGCCGATTTTGGCGTCTGATGTCGGATAGCGTCGCGTAAGGCCGTTTGGTCCATCAGCTTTCGCGACGTTGCTTTCGCGCTTGGTCGTGTCGAATCGGGCGCGGCCACGGCCGTTGCGCTTGTCACGCGGCGCGGGGCGAACTAGAGCAATGCGGCCTTAGGTGGAGCACGCATCGGATCCGGCAAGATCTGAGGCTCCAGCAAGATATGACATGCTCTGGGCCGTGTGATGAAGCTCTACCGTGCCTTTGCGACTGTCGGCGGCCTCACGTTGGTCAGTCGAATTCTCGGCTTTGCGCGGGATGTGCTGCTGGCCGCACTGCTGGGAACTGGCGCCGTTATGGACGCGTTCGTTGTCGCGTTCCGGCTGCCGAACCTGTTTCGCCGCCTGTTCGGTGAAGGTGCCTTCAACGCTGCATTCGTGCCTTTGTACGCGAAGCGACTTGAGGGTGAGGGCATTATCGCGGCAAACCGCTTTGCGCGCGATGCAATGAGCGGGCTCAGCTTTATCCTGATCCTCTTTTCCGCAGTCATGATGCTCGCGATGCCGTGGCTCATGTTGGGCTTCGCGCCGGGCTTTGCATCAGATCCGGCAAAGTACGCCCTGGCCGTCGACCTAACGCAGATCGCGTTTCCTTACCTTCTGTGCATGTCGCTTGTTGCCCTGTTGTCCGGTGTCTTGAATTCGCTTGAGCGTTTCTGGGCTGCAGCGGCCGCGCCGATCCTGCTGAATGTCGTGCTGGTCACAGCCATTGTGATCGCGCTTTGGCTCGGCCTGACAAACCAACCCGGTGCCGGATACATTCTGGCGATTGGTGTTTTCATTGCTGGCTTCGTGCAACTCGCGATGTTGTGGATTGCGGCGGCACGCGCCAACGCGGCAATCGGGCTGTCGCGGCCGCGCTGGACGCCCGAGATGCGCAGGCTTGTTGTGCTCGGCGTTCCGGGGCTGATTGCTGGTGGCATTACCCAAATCAATATCACCGTCGGGACGATCATTGCGTCTCTTCAAGAGAGTGCGGTGTCCTATCTTTTCGTCGCTGACCGGTTTTATCAGCTACCTCTTGGCATTGTGGGCATTGCAATTGGTGTCGTGTTGTTGCCGGATCTTTCCAGGAAGCTCCGCGCCGGCGACTGGTCAGCGGCAATAGACAGCCAAAATCGCTCGCTTGAGTTCGCAATACTTCTGACGCTGCCGTCTGCCGTGGGGCTCGCACTGGCGGCTGAACCCATTATATCGATTTTATTCGAGCGTATGGCCTTTACCGCCGAGAGTACGGTGGCCACGGCCCATGCCCTGGTTGCGTTTTCTTTGGGACTGCCAGCGTTTGTGCTCATCAAGGTGTTTCAGCCTGCCTTTTTCGCACGCGAGGACACGGCAACGCCGATGTGGCTTGCCGGCGTCAATCTCGTCGTGAACGTGATCGGCTCGCTGAGCCTGTTCTACTACTTTCGCGAGATTGGCTGGCAAGGCCACGTCGGCATCGCATTGGCAACCTCGATTGCGGGATGGGTTAATGCCATCCTCCTGTGGGCCGTTCTCGCGGGGCGCGGCGCCTTCGCAGTGGATGCGCGATTGCTGCGCAATCTCACGCTCATTGTCATTGCAAGTGTGCTTATGGGGACATCTCTCGTTGTCTTACTGGATACATTGGCGCCGCATCTGGATCGCGCGCAGTCCCTGATTGAACGGGCCGCGGCACTTGCGGTGCTGATTGGCGGCGGTGCGGCTGTCTTCTTTGCCGTCATGCTGGCAACCGGCGTCGTCCACTATCGCATGATCTTTGGCGGGCGAACGCGATGAGTTCGATGAGTTTACCGGCCGATTGAAATTCTGCTCTTGTCTCACTCTGTTTCCGGAGGGATAAGGCGGCCCGCACGACTCTTGGCGAGGACCACAATGACCTTTCAACCCCGCGTTTTTTCAGGAATGCAGCCCACGGGCGCGCTGCACCTCGGCAATTATCTGGGCGCGATGGTCCAGTGGCTGAAGCTGCAGGACAGCTATGAGTGCATTTACTGTGTCGTCGACCTGCACGCGATTACGCAGGCGCGGTCGGTGTGGGGCGGTCAAGCTGAGCTGCGCGCGGCCACACACACCGTCACCGCCGCCTACATTGCCAGCGGGCTGAACCCCGAAAAGAGCATCATTTTTAACCAGAGCCAGGTGCCGGAGCACGCGGAACTCGCGTGGATCTTCAACTGCGTTGCGCGCCTTGGTTGGCTCAATCGCATGACGCAGTTCAAGGAGAAGGCCGGAAAGGATCGCGAGAACGCCTCGGTCGGCCTGTATGCCTATCCCAACCTAATGGCGGCGGACATTCTGGCCTATCGCGGCACGCACGTTCCAGTTGGCGATGACCAGAAGCAGCATCTCGAGCTGTCACGTGACATCGCGCAAAAGTTCAACATCGACTTCGCGGATGAAATCGTCGCGGCCGGTTATCCAGATGGTCAGTTTTTTCCGCTACCAGAGCCCGTCATTACCGGACCGGCAACGCGCGTGATGAGCCTGCGTGACGGATCTCGGAAAATGTCGAAGTCCGAGCCGTCTGATATGTCGCGGATCAATCTGACCGACGATGCGGATGCAATCGCGACGAAGGTCCGCAAAGCGAAAACCGATCCGGAACCACTCCCGAGTGAGGTTGCAGGCCTTAAAGCGCGTCCCGAAGCTGAAAATCTCGTCGGTATTTATGCTGCTCTCGCGCAGACGACGCCGGAAGATGTCTTGTCGACCTTTGGCGGTCAGCAGTTCTCGGCGTTCAAGCCGGCACTCGCAGAGTTGGCGGTTGAGAAGATCGGCCCGATTGGGAACGAGATGCGGCGTCTTTTGGAAGACACGAAGGAGATCGAGCGAATACTCTCGAACGGTGCTGACCGTGCGCGTGCCATCGCGCGTCCCATAATGGACTCCGTGAAGGACATCTTCGGCATGGTTCGGCGGTAACTGGCAACTCAACGAACGGCCGTGTAGATCCACCAAAACCGTTGCCGTGCACATGCATTGCTGACGGAGTTTGGTTGCCGATCGCAGGGCCACATGGCAGCATTGGCATATGGCGACCATTAAACCGCGCAGGGTCTTCGAAGAAGGCCACTCACGAAAGTTCCTCGTCATCGTTGACGAGACACCAGAAGTGGATGCCGCGCTCTATTTCGCGGCATCGCGGTGTGCGCATACACACGGCTCCATCGCGTTGCTTTATGTGATCCAGCCGCAGGAATTCCAGCATTGGATGGGCGTGCGGCAGGTTCAGCTGGAGGAGGAAACGAATAAGGCACGGGCTTTGTTTCGTCTATTCCGGCGGAAGCTCAGCAACGCCGGATTCACCGACGTTGTCGTGCAGGACGTCTTGCGGGAGGGCGTCCTTGAAGACGAGATCATGGCGGTCATTCAAGAGGACGAAGACGTTGCCGTGCTGGTTTTGGGCGCCGCGTCCGGTAGCAAAGGCCCGGGGCCAATTGTGTCTATGCTGACGACCGGAAGTGCAGCGGGCCAGTTTCCTGTCCCGATCACGATCGTTCCAGGGGCGTTGTCACTGGATGAACTTCAGGCGATGGCCTGATGGGATAGCGTTGTGTGCGCCTGTGTCTGCGTGACAAATCGAGCGCGTTCAGCTAGAACCATTCTAAACTAGCGCTCCAATCCCAATATGTTGCCGTATTGAACGTCTGAGGAGGCAGAACGGCATGTTTATTCAAACTGAGGCGACGCCGAACCCCGCTACGCTGAAGTTCGTTCCAGGTCGTACAGTCCTGGAGTCGGGAACGGCTGACTTTCGCGATTCGGCAGCAGCTGACGTATCTCCGCTTGCGGCGCGCTTGTTCGATATAGAAGGCGTCGAAGGCGTGTTTCTTGGTGCTGATTTCATTGCAGTGACCAAGGGGAGCTCAGACTGGCAGCACTTGAAACCGGCGATCCTCGGCGCGATCATGGAGCACTTCATGTCCGGCGCTTCCGTCATGGAAAGCGAAGGCGCCAACGACGATGCGGCGGAGAGCTACGAAGAGGCCGATGCCGAGGTTGTCGCGACGATTAAGGAATTGCTGGATACACGGGTTCGGCCCGCGGTTGCTCAGGATGGCGGCGATATCACCTTCAGAGGGTATCGTGATGGCATCGTGTATCTGCACATGCGCGGTGCATGTTCCGGTTGTCCAAGTTCAACGGCGACTCTGAAGTACGGCATCGAAAACCTTCTACGTCACTTCTGCCCGGATGTGCGCGAAGTACAGGCAACCTAGCGGCGCGATCAGACGTCGTTCTGTTGCGGCTTCGCGACCGACCGTCTGGCCGACGGCCGGCATAAGAATCGTCCAGCACCTGGACTGTCTGGGCGTTTCGACGCGCATGGTGCGTCAGGCTTGGAAACGATGTTCTCCATCGCAATAGATACGTGCTTTCATGCCTGTTCCGCATCCGTTCGCCGCAACGGAGCCGACGTTGCCCGGCGATATAGCGAGATCGGTCGCGGCCATGCGGACTGTCTGATCGCCATGGTGCAAGACGTGGCGCGCAGCGAAGACGTGGACTGGTCCAAACTGACGGAGATTATCGTCACTGCCGGTCCGGGGACATTCACTGGCCAAAGAGTCGGCATTGCCTGCGCCCAAGGCTTGATGCTTGCGTCCGGCGCTGAGGCCTGGACGGCGACGTCGCTTCAGGCCATCGCAGCGACTGCTCGGCGCGTCCAGGCGCTGGAAACCGGAGCCGATATAGCCGTTGTCGTGAGCGCCGGCCGCGGCGATGTATACTGGCAACTGTTGCGTGGCGACTGCGTACCACGCTCCGGACCGGAGCGTCTCAGTGCGAGGGATCTGATCGCGCGTGCCAAGGGATTCCGCGGTGTGTTTGTTGGCTCTGAAGCCGATCGCCTTTACGACATAACCGGTCGGCAACCGGCCACATCCGGTGAACCGGCGCGCACGAATTGGGCGGATGCGCGCGATCTCCATGATCTGGCTGCAAACCGCTGCCTTGTGCGAGCCACATCTCTGAGACCACAGTACTTGCGCCCGCCGGACGCTGAGCCCAACCGAGATATACTTCCGCGGCAGTGACATCCATGAATACAGACGTACAACGCGACATAAGCACCGTCAGTTTGTTATTGGCGGACCCATCCCACGCGGCCCGAATCGCCGCTCTGCATCACATCGTCTTTCGATCCGAGACGCCGTCGTCCGCCATTCAGGATCTCCTGTCGGATTCTGGAGCTATGGCGTTTATGGCGACGTCTGCCGGGGCCAAAACCCTTGTCGGATATGTCATGGGTCGGATTGCAGGGGACGATGCGGAGATCCTCTGGGTTGGCGTTGATACTCCCTGGCGGAAATGCGGTGTCGGGAGCCTGCTTCTCCGAGGATTTGAGCGAGCCGCAGCGAATGTCGATGTTCGGCGCATCGTGTTTGAGGTTGCGGTCGACAACGAGGCGGCGCTGGCGCTCTACAAAAAGGCTGGCTTCGAGCGCGTTGGCACACGCGATGGGTACTACCAACGATCAGACGGCGATCAGGTTGACGCAGCCGTTCTCGCAAAAGCCGTCGCGAAGCCCTAAACTCGGCATGGATGACAGATCAATCCGCAGTACAAGATGGGCACCTCGGCCAGAGCGCAGCGGCGCCGGGATCTGCGCTTAGAGCGGCGCTGATGCTCGCCGGTTTCTTGGCTTTGACGCTGCCGTTGATGCCGTTGCAGGCGCTTTTGAAGCGTCTCGCGCCTCGGGCTGCCAGACATTTCCCGCACTGGTATCATCGTCGGGTCTGCAGGCTTCTTGGACTCCGTCTCAACATCGACGGCGCCGTGCTGCCGGATCGCCCGGTCTTGTTGATCGCCAATCACGTCTCCTGGCTGGATATCCCGGTGTTGTCCGCCGTTGCACCGTTGTCGTTCGTGGCCAAGCAGGAAGTTGGCGGGTGGCCGGTTGTCGGCACGTTGGCGCGGTTGCAGCGGACCGTCTTTGTCGATCGTGAGCGGCGGCGAACGGTCGGGCGCACGGCTGGCATCATTTCGCAGCGGCTGGCGCACGGGGACAACATTCTGCTGTTTGCCGAGGGGACGTCGAGCGACGGTAACCGAGTGCTCCCCTTCAAGACGTCGTTGTTCGGCGCTGTTGTCGAATCCAAGGGTGGGTCGGCACAGACCGCGGCTCGCGATGCAGATGGCGATCTGCGAGACGGCGCGTCCGGCAGCGCTTCGCATCAGCCCGTCGTGCAGACCGTATCGCTGGTCTATACGCGGCTTCATGGCATTCCGCTCGGGCGATCCGATCGGCCTCTGATCGGATGGTATGGGGATATGGATATGGCGCCGCACGCTTGGCGGCTTCTTAAGGCTGGGCCGTTGGATGTCTGCATTCGGGTTGGTCAACCGGTTTCATTGGCGAAATTTTCCGATCGAAAGGCCTTGGCGCAACTGACCGAAGCTAACGTGCGCTCCGATGTTGTCGCGCTTTTGCGGGGTGGTGCGTAGGTTATTTTGGTGCTGCCGCGCGATCGCCAAAGAGTCCAAGATACTGCGGAAATTGTAGATGCGGTGATGGTGCTCGCGTATACGCGTCGATCGGACCGATGTCGGGCTTGGCGCAGTCCGGTTAGGAGTTATGTAACAGGCGGGTATAGCGGGTGCAGTCAAGCTTCCCGGGGAGAATTGATGTCTCGCGAAGGTGAAGTGAATCCAGGTTCCAAGTCGGTCTATATCAAGACCTACGGCTGTCAGATGAACGTCTATGATAGCGAGCGGATGGCTGAGTCGCTTGGCCCGTCGGGCTATGTCGAGTCGACCACCCCGGAAACGGCGGATGTTATCGTTCTTAATACTTGCCACATCCGCGAAAAGGCAGCTGAGAAGGTCTATTCCGAGCTTGGTCGGCTGTCTCAGCTAAAGGCGCAGCGTCGTGCCGACGGCCAAGATGTTATGATTGCGGTGGCCGGTTGCGTCGCACAGGCGGAAGGCGAGGAAATCGTGCGCCGCGCGCCGGTTGTCGATCTCGTCGTTGGGCCGCAGAGTTATCATCGCCTGCCGGAGTACATTGCCGAAGCGAAAGCCCAACGCGCGAGCCTGGTCCGCATTGAGTTCCCGGAAGAGGAAAAGTTCGTTCACTTGCCGAAACGCGCTGCGTCAGCCCGGACATCCGCGTTTCTTACCGTTCAGGAAGGCTGCGACAAGTTCTGTACATTCTGCGTTGTTCCCTACACCCGAGGCATGGAAGTGTCCCGCAGCGTCGCCAGCGTGACGAACGAGGCCAGAGTGTTGGTCGAGCAAGGTGTGCGCGAGATTACGTTATTGGGCCAGAATGTGAACGCCTACCACGGCTTGGGTCATGATGATGCGCCGTGGAGCCTTGCCCGACTGATTGGTGCACTTTCCGAAATCGAGGGCCTGGAGCGGATCCGATATACGACGAGCCATCCGCGGGATATGGACGAGGATCTCATTCAAGCCCATGCCGAAAACACGAAGTTGATGCCCTATCTGCATCTGCCGTTTCAGGCGGGCTCGGACCGCATTCTCGCGGCCATGAATCGTAAGCACACGGCTAGCGAGTATCTGGACATCGTGGAACGTATTCGTGCCGCGCGCCCCGACATTGCGCTTTCCACAGATATTATTGTTGGATTTCCAGGCGAGACCGATCGTGAGTTTGAAGACACGCTTCGCCTCGTGAAGCAGGTCGGCTTTGCGCAGGCGTATTCCTTCAAGTACAGCGCACGACCCGGGACGCCGGCGGCCAAGATCGACGAGCAGGTTGACGAGCCGGTGAAGTCGGAAAGATTACAGATCCTCCAGCAACTGCTTAATGCACAGCAATCAGACTTTAACGCCGGTTGTGTCGGCAAGATCATGCCGGTGCTGTTCGACCGGCGCGGGAAGGGCCGTGGCCAGTTGGTCGGCCGTTCTCCGTACCTGCAGGCTGTCCATGCAACTGCGGATCATCAATCGTTGGGCTGTATCTTGCCGGTGATGATTCACCAGGCAGGGCCAAACAGCCTGTCAGGAACACTGCATGCGGCGCGACTTTGAAGTATTGTGAACACAGAGCGGTAAGTTCCGGTCAATTATGGTCGTTGACCTGGCTGTAATGTGTTTGTCACAAATGCTATGATATTTGGGATGGGATCGTATATCGGAGAAATGCTCGCATGATCAGACTGCGAGGGCTAATTTGACGGGCATTCGCGGCGCTGCAACGGGTGGTCCAAGACGCACGGGTCGGGGGTCTGCCAAATCGCGTGTGGTTGTTCCATTTGAGAGCAACGCACACCTTCCACTCCTGTTCGGCCAGTACGATTCCAATCTTGCGTTGATTGAGGACAGGCTTGGTATTTCTGCGCAGGCGCATGGCAATGTTGTCGTGCTCGTCGGCTCGGAAGCCGCTTGTGAAATTGCGCGCGGCGTTCTCGAAACGCTTTATGCGCGAGTTCTCAGCGGTGAAGAGATCGGCCCTGGTGATGTCGACGGCCTCATTCGCCATCGCGATGACGAGCCGACGGATCCGAGTGAGCCGGCCCAGATTGCGACACGCAGGCGTGTGGTCAAGGCACGGACGCCAACCCAGACCACGTATATTCGAGCTCTGCAGGACAGTGATTTGGTGTTCGGCATCGGGCCTGCAGGTACGGGCAAGACGTATCTTGCCGTCGCGTGCGCGGCGTCATGCCTGGAGCGAGGCGTGGTCGAACGTATCATCCTGTCCCGGCCGGCGGTTGAGGCGGGCGAACGGCTTGGTTTTTTGCCGGGAGATATGCGCGATAAGGTCGATCCGTATCTGCGACCGCTTTACGATGCACTCTACGATGTCTTACCGCCTGAAAAGGTTGAACGCGATCTCGAATGCGGAACGATCGAGATCGCGCCGTTGGCCTTTATGCGCGGGCGGACGCTGTCCAATGCATTCGTGATCCTGGACGAGGCGCAAAACACAACATCGATGCAGATGAAAATGTTTTTGACGCGGCTCGGGGAAAACTCGAAAATGGTTGTGACGGGAGATCCCTCGCAAATCGATCTTCCATCTGGCCAGGCGTCGGGTTTGGAAGAAGCCGTAAGGCTTCTCGGCCATGTTTCTGACATCAAGGCCGTGAGATTCAGAGACGTGGATGTCGTTCGCCGCGATCTGGTCGCCAAGATCGTTGCCGCGTATGAACAGAGCGAGGCCAAAAAGGCCAGTCAACCCAATGAATGATCATCCGGGAGACAGTAGCGGCGGCGCTTGCGCCGATAGCCCTGACTCCTTAGCCCTCGATGAGCCTCCGCAACCTTTGGATGTGAGTATCCAGGTGGAGAGTGAGCTTTGGGCGAAGACAGATCCAGAACTTGTTTCGGCGCTGCCCGAGCGTGTCGCGCAAATTGCTCAGTTGATTGAGCGTCTTGTCGGCTCGCGTGCGGTTGGGGGTTCCGCCTCGGTCGTACTTGCGGATGACCAGCTTGTGGCGGAACTCAACGCCGTCCATCGGGGCAAATCGGGCCCTACGAATGTTCTCTCGTTTCCATCGGGCGTCACGGATCTCGACACGGGTCGTGTCTACAGGGGCGACGTGATCCTGGCATGCGAGACGACTGTTCGAGAGGCTGAGAGTTTGGGACGTCCGCTGTCGCACCATGTCCACCACCTTGTCGTGCACGGCCTGATGCACCTCTTTGGTTTTGATCACGGTGATGACGCCGCCGCTTCCATCATGGAAGGCCATGAGATTGCGATCCTGGCCGACCTCGGCATAGCCAACCCTTATCAGGAGGAGAGCGACGCGCCGGCTCGTTAAGGTCGAGGTTCGCAGCGACCTCATAACGAGTTTGTGCAAACGGAGAGATGAGTACCGATCCCAGTTCGATATCTCGGCATGACGATGGGCAATCGCCAAACGGTCACGCCAAAGACACCGAGGCCAGCAGCGGCAAGTCCTCCGGTGCCAGCTTGTTTTCGCTTCTCTTGTCTAGTCTTGGACGCTCAAGCAGCAACGTCCGTGCGACGCTTGAGGACGCGCTTCGCGCCGATGCAGCAACAGGCGACAGTTCGTTTTCGGACGAAGAACGCGACATGCTGTTGCGTTTGCTGCGTTATGGTGGGCTGAGAGTTGATGACGTGATGGTGCCGCGCGCAGACATCATCGCCGCTGACGAGAACGAGACGGTGGCCGACGTCATCCGCATGTTTGTCGACGCAGGTGTGTCGCGGATTCCCCTTTTCAGCGAAACGCTCGACGATCCCCGCGGTGTGCTGCACATCAAGGATTTGCTCGGCTTCCTGGTTGCTGAAGCCGAAGCGGCGGGATTGAAGCCAGGTGTCGGCGAAGTTGCAGTTGAGTTCGACCTTCCGAGCATGCGCGGCCGTGCGCTCGATCTCGCAGGCGTCGATTTGAATCGGTCCATCGGAAGTCTGAAGGTGCGCCGGGACGTTCTTTTCGTGCCGCCTTCGATGCCGGCAATGGGCCTGCTCATCCGCATGCAGACCACCAGATCGCACATGGCGCTGGTTGTCGACGAGTATGGCGGCACGGACGGGCTGGTGACGATCGAGGATCTGGTAGAGGAGATTGTCGGCGACATCGAAGACGAGCACGACGAGGATGAAGACGCCCACATCCTGGAGGATCCGAAGTTGGGTCTCGTCGCATCCGCGCGGACGCCGGTCGAGGACCTCGAAGCGCATCTCGAACTCAAACTCCTAACGGAGGAGAATGAGGACGATATCGATACCATCGGCGGTCTCGTGTTCTCGCTGATCGCACGCGTGCCCAACCGCGGCGAGATTATCCCCCATCCGTCGGGTATCGAGTTCGAGGTCTTGGATGCCGATCCCCGGCGCATCAAGAAACTGAAAGTCCATCGCACGCCTGCGGTGAGAGAGACCGAACCAACTTTCGAGTAATTCGATAGATGGTTAGAGGTTGAAGGTTCGCTGGCAGGAAGGTGTGGTTGAACATGGTGCGAGGGGCGCCAGTATCGCTGGCGAGCAGCCGCGGACTTGAACTTTTCGTGATGTTGATCGGTTTGACCGGCTGGCGGATGTGGGGCGTTGCCGCAATCAGCGGCGCAATTTCGGCGCTGGCGATGGCGCCGTTTCACATGGCGCCGGTATTGCTCCTCACGTTGCCGGTGCTGCTTGGGCTGACGCGGCCCGATGTGTTCGGTGTTTCGGCCGACGCGGCGGTGCCGTCTGCTGCTGACGTGCCAGACCCAGCCATCTCAGGCCTCGGGGCCACCGTCGTGTCCCGCATGCGTCGCGGTTTTACCGCAGGGTGGTGGTTTGGCTTCGGTTATCACTTTGCCGGCCTCTACTGGATCGGCGGTGCCTTCTTGGTTCAGGCGGACAGTTACGCTTGGCTTTTGCCGGCGGCGGTCACGTTGATGCCGGCCGGGCTGGCGCTGTTCTTCGGCGCGGCGACGGCCGCGTGCGCCGCCTTGCCCGATAGATGGATCGATCCACGCATGGGCTTTGTCCTCTGCCTGTCCGCTGCCGAGGTCCTGCGAGGGACCATTCTGACGGGCTTCCCGTGGAACAGTCTGGGATACGCGCTAGCGTGGCCCTTGCCGTTGATGCAAGCCGCCTCCGTGGTCGGCATTTACGGCCTGACGGTTCTCGCGATTGTGATCGCAGTCTTCCCACTCACGCTCTATGTGCAAGGCCGCAGGCAGAATGCGCGGCGGCCTGCCATCGTTGCCGGTCTCGCGCTTGTAATACCTGTCGGGGTCCTGGCAACGTTCGGCGGAGTCCGACTGGCCATGGACAACGTCCCGGATGTGCCGGATGTCCGCGTGCGCCTTGTCCAACCGAGCGTGCCGCAAGCGGATAAGTGGCGCCAGGATCGCCAACCCGCGATTTTTCGCCAGCATCTGGACCTGACGCGGCAACGCCCTGACGGCGGGACCGATGACTTATCGGGCATCACGCATGTGATGTGGCCAGAGGCGGCGATGCCGTTTGGGCCACTGGCATCACCCTCTGCGATCGCAGCAGTTCGCGAAGCCTTGCCCGACGGCACCGTATTGTTGGCCGGCCTTTTGCGAGCCGAACGTGATCGTCGCGGGTTGCCGACGCGCATCTTCAACAGTGCCGTTGCCTTCGAGCATACAGGACGCGTTCAGGCGCTCTACGACAAGATCCACCTGGTGCCATTCGGTGAGTATCTGCCGTTCCAACAGACGCTTGAATGGCTTGGTTTGGAAGCCGTCACGCGTCAAAGAGGTGGCTTCGCGGCCGGAAGGAGACCGCGCCAGCTGATGGAGATCTCGGGATTACCAAGGACGGAAATGCTGATTTGCTATGAGGTGGTGTTCCCGCAAGGGGTTGGTCGTGGCGCGGTTCGCCCGCAATTATTCGTCAATCTCACGAACGATGGCTGGTTTGGTGTGACCAGCGGGCCATACCAGCACCTCCATCAGGCACAAGTCCGGGCCGTTGAGAACGGCGTACCGCTCCTACGTGTTGCAAATAATGGCGTGAGTGCCGTTGTCGATGCATTTGGACGGATCCGCCACAGTTTGGACTTGAATGTCGTGGGAACAATTGACTCCAACGTTCCTGCTGCCCTACCGCAAACGATCTACTCGGCCGCTCGAGAGGCCGTGTTTGTGGTGATTTGGGGCTTGCTCCTTCTCGCTGGGGTGCTCTCTCGGAGCCTAAGTAAACCATGCTCAGATATTGCCTAGACACGACAACAGAATGCTCTATCACGTTATTTTAAGAGCGAGTTTAGTTGACCTGGACGATAAGTCTGCACTACGAAACTAATCTCGGCACGGAACATAATCCAATCCCTAAGGAGCGGTCTAATATGCGTAGGGATCTCGGCAGCCTCGCGTTTGAGGGCGAAGACAAGAGTGCACGTAGGCCGAATCCGGTCGACGTCCACGTTGGCAGCCGAGTTCGGATGCGAAGGATGATCCTCGGTCTGAGTCAGGAGAAGTTGGGCGAAAGGCTCGGGCTGACCTTTCAGCAAATCCAGAAGTACGAAAAGGGCGTGAACCGAATCGGTGCCAGCCGCCTTTATGATCTCAGCCGTGTTCTTGGCGTTGGCGTAGAGTTCTTTTTCGCAGAGATTGAAGATCCGGACAGTGAACGGCCGGCGGCCGATGGTCAGGCGGCATCAGGAGACGAGGCGGTTGTCGTGTCGTTCCTCAAGAGCCGCGAGGGCATCGATCTCAATCGCGCATTTGCCCGCATTGGCGACGCCAAAGTGCGGCGCTCCGTTATCGATCTGGTGCGCAGCCTGTCTGACGATGGTTAGGCACTGCGCGCTTCCGACTACGCCCACTACGTATCTGCGGTGATGTGTCTGGCGCGGCCCAGTCCGCGGGTCTAGAGCGACCTATGCCAGATCAAGCGTCCGTGTCTTAGGCGGACTCATTTCGCTATCCCACACTCACTTTTGCAGGTCTTCCTGGCCGGCCACCCAGCGGGACGATTTCACGTGTCGCTGGGAGCGGGTATGGGATGGTTCCGGCTGAGTCTGAAACGCTCCGTCGCAAGACGACCTCTTTCGTCTCCCGAAGCCTGAGAGAAGCGGCGGGGATGATGACGCACGTTTGGACTGCCGCTTGACGCGCCCTGGAAACATTGCAATAGCGCCCGACTGCAGATCGCCGCCGAAGCAGGAGCACGCCCAGTGTCGAGATCGTCGTTTGTATTCACCAGCGAATCCGTTTCCGAAGGACATCCGGACAAAGTCTGTGATCGGATCTCAGATGAGGTCGTGGATGCGTACTATCGGGCGGCCGCGCAGGACGGACTTGATCCGTGGAGCATTCGGGCAGCTTGCGAGACGCTTGCCACCACCAATCGGGTTGTCATTGCGGGTGAGTACCGCGGCCCCCGTATCACCGTTAAAGACATTGACGACCTGGCGCGCAGCGTCATCAAAGACATCGGCTATGAGCAAGAGGGCTTTCACTGGGCCGATTGCAACGTCGAAGTCTTACTGCACGGACAGTCGGCAGACATCGCGCAGGGTGTCGATGCGCAGCAACCCTTCGAGAACAAGGAAGAAGGCGCTGGCGACCAGGGCATCATGTTCGGGTATGCCTGCCGGGAAACACCCGACCTCATGCCAGCCCCAATCTACTACGCCCACGAGATTCTGAGGGAGTTGGCCCGGGCGCGTCACGCCAAAGAGGGCGCCATGGCCAAGATGGGCCCGGACGCGAAGAGCCAGGTTTCCGTGCGGTATCAGGACGGCAAACCGGTGGAAGCGACACAGATCGTCCTCTCGCACCAACACCTTGACGAGGCGATGAACTCGGATGACGTCCGCGAAGCCGTCGAGCCGTACATTCGGCGCATTCTGCCTGACGGCTGGATCACGAAAAACACGGTTTGGCACGTCAATCCGACGGGCAAGTTTTTTATCGGCGGTCCAGATGGCGACTGCGGCCTGACTGGACGGAAGATCATTGTCGACACATACGGTGGTGCGGCGCTGCACGGTGGCGGCGCCTTCTCCGGGAAAGACCCCACGAAAGTCGACCGGTCCGCTGCTTACGCCTCGCGGTATCTCGCTAAGAACGTTGTGGCCGCCGGATTGGCTGAGCGGTGCACGATTCAACTCGCCTACGCGATCGGCGTTGCGCGGCCGTTATCGATCAACGTCAATCTTCATGACACCTCGGACACGGACGAAGACAAGCTGGAACGCGTTTTGTTCGATGTCATGAACCTGTCACCGCGAGGCATTCGCGAGCATCTCCAGCTCAACCGGCCGATCTTTGCCCGGACGTCAGCTTACGGTCACTTTGGACGGAAGCCGGATGAAGAGGGCGGGTTCTCTTGGGAGCGGACGGATCTCGCCGACACAATCCGCAGTGCAATGGCGGCGTGATCGGCGACGGTCCGGCTTGCGCTTTGCGTTGACGTTGACCGGCGTGGCTCAGAAATGAGCAAGACATTGAAACCTGAGCGCGATGGTTCGGAGGCCGAACTGAGATCGTTCGGACGTCGGCGCGGGCGAAAGCTCAGTCCACGGCAAGATGCTCTGCTGGCTGATGTCTTGCCGCGCGTCGGGTTGGATCTCACGCTGCCGGCCCCCGAACCGCTGTCTCAGCTTTTCGCGGTACCGGTGCGCGAGATCTGGCTGGAGATCGGGTTCGGCGGCGGCGAGCATTTGCGAGAGCAGGCGCGTCGGCATCCGGACGTCGGCTTTATCGGTGCCGAGCCGTTTGTCGATGGCGTGGTCAAGGTTCTTGATCGAATCGCCGTTGATGAGATCGCCAATATCCGGCTGTATCCTGATGATGTCCGCGATGTTTTGCGCTGGTTACCGCCTGCGTCGGTGGACCGCGTATTCATTCTGTTTCCGGATCCCTGGCCGAAGGCGCGGCATATTAAGCGCCGTCTCGTCAATCCGCAGCTGATGGAACAGCTGGCTCGCGTGATGCGTCCGGGCACTGAGTTGTGCATCGCAACCGATATTCCAGACTACGCTCGGACTATTCTGCTCGCGCAGCGTGCGTCATCAGCGTTCGTTTGGCCTGTTGACTCTGCGAAAAACTGGCAGTTGCGTCGTAACGATTGGGTTGAAACGCGTTATGAGACGAAAGCGATCGCGGCGGGGCGTCGCTGCACATACCTTAATTTTCATCGACCGTGATGGGTGCGCGAAGGGGCGGACCCGAAGCATCACGACGGTTGGGTGCAGATATCGGCGCGTAGAACGACTTTTTTCGCGCGTGCGGGCCTGGACGCATGTAGACGAAAAATCCTACGCCTCTCACCGCCAAAAAAGTGTCAAAATTGGCTTGCGGCAGAGGTCGCCTTGTCCTACTGTTATTGGGCTCATGATCATCTCAACTCTGGGAGTGGGCCCGCAAGGGTCTGCTCTTTTTTCTTTTTGGCGCGAGGCTTTAGCGCTTTAGAGCGACAGCCTTTGATGCCGAATGCGGCGCGCAACCGTGTGGAGCGGTTCTTATAACATGGCTGAGCCTAGCGGCACGGAACGTGATCGTCGTTTTATCGAGGAAGCCGGACTGGCGACCCGCATTGCGGAGATCATCGATGAGCCGATTGTGGCGCTCGGCTACAGGCTTGTGCGCATACGCCTTGTCGGTACAGACGGCCAGACGTTGCAGATCATGGCCGAGCGGCCGGACGGCTCAATGACAATTGATGACTGCGAAACGATATCACGGCAGTTGTCACCGCTGCTGGATACCTATGATCTCATTTCCGGCCAGTATCGGCTTGAGGTTTCATCGCCGGGAATCGACCGGCCGCTGGTTCGTGCGTCGGATTTCGATACGTGGGCCGGCCACGTGGTTAAGGTCGAACTGAAATCGCTGCTCGACGGGCGGAAGCGATTTC
The DNA here is from genome assembly GCA_039186015.1 of Pseudomonadota bacterium. GTDB lineage: Bacteria > Pseudomonadota > Alphaproteobacteria > Rhizobiales > Hyphomicrobiaceae > JBCBWG01. Next base: position 8,472 of record JBCDAH010000026.1, on the reverse strand, counting down.
GCGGGGTTCTTGACGGATTTGACGACGGTGAAGTGCGAATTGAGGTTGATTTGCCAGAGCTTGGCCGCCAAATCTTAGGCATTCCACTGGATCTTGTCGCTGAAGCCAAACTCGTCCTGACCGATGAACTCGTGCGGGAGTCCCTACGTCGGGCGAAGTCTGCCGCCGAAGCTGCGGCTTCCGGCTCAGATACGACGGCGCAAATTGGTGATGGCTCGGACGTTCCAGACGACATGGTTCTCCAGATGGATGGTGAACAGACCGATAACGACGCCGGCGCGGCCGGTATGGACGACGCGACACGTCGCGAAAGCAAGGAGTAACGCACAGCATGGCAATGGCGGGTGTAAGTGCCAATCGGATCGAGCTATTGCAGATTGCCGATGCGGTCGCGCGGGAAAAATCGATCGATCGGACGATCGTCATCGAGGCAATGCAAGACGCGATTCAGCGGGCTGCAAAGTCTCGCTATGGCGCGGAAAACGATATTCGCTGCACGATTGATCCGCGCACGGGTGAGGCGCGGCTCACGCGCGTGATGACCGTTGTCGAGATTGTTGAGAACGAAGCGCAGGAACTGACCATTGAAGATGCAAAGCATCGCAAAGCCGATGCCGAGCTTGGCGATGTTCTGGTTGAAGAACTGCCGCCGATCGATTTTGGGCGGGTTGCTGCGCAAAACGCCAAGCAGGTCATCGTTCAGCGCGTCCGGGATGCGGAGCGCGAGCGCCAGCACGAAGAATACAAGGACCGCGTCGGCGAGATCGCGAACGGCGTCGTGAAGCGGGTCGAGTACGGCAACGTGATTGTGGATCTTGGGCGCGCAGAAGCGGTTGTGCGGCGCGATGAGATGATCCCGAGAGAGATTGTCCAGTACGGAGATCGCATTCGGGCGCACGTCTACGAAGTTCGGCGAGAGCAGCGCGGACCGCAAATCTTCCTGTCGCGGACCCGGCCGGAGTTCATGGCCAAGTTGTTCCAAATGGAAGTGCCCGAGATTTACGACGGTATTGTTGAAATCAAAGCCGTCGCGCGCGATCCGGGCTCACGCGCGAAGATTGCGGTTATCTCGAAGGATTCCTCGATTGATCCCGTCGGGGCTTGCGTCGGTATGCGTGGTGCCCGCGTGCAAGCAGTCGTGAACGAGCTTCAGGGCGAGAAAGTCGATATCATTCAGTGGGTTGAAGATGAGGCGAGCTTCATTGTCAACGCACTGGCGCCTGCGGAAGTGACCAAGGTCGTGCTCGACGAGGACACCAACCGGATTGAGGTGGTTGTGCCGGAGTCGCAGCTGTCTCTGGCTATTGGTCGTCGTGGCCAAAACGTGCGGCTGGCGTCTCAGTTAACGGGCTGGGACATTGACATTCTGACCGAGGAAGAAGAGAGCGAGCGCCGCCAGAAGGAGTTTGCCGAGCGGTCCAACATGTTCATGGAAGCGCTCGATGTCGACGAAGTGATCGCGCAACTTCTTGCGACAGAAGGCTTTGCCAGTGTCGAGGAAGTCGCATTTGTCGATGTCTCAGAAATTGCCGCGATCGAGGGCTTTGACGACGAGACGGCGCAAGAGATCCAGACCCGGGCGAGCGAGCATCTCGAGCGCTTGGAAGAGCAGCGCGATGCGCGGCGCCGTGAACTTGGCGTGTCTGATGACCTCGCAAAGGTCTCTGGCATGAACTTCGCCATGATGGTCGCGCTCGGCGAGCACGAGGTGAAGTCGCTTGAGGACTTTGCAGACTGCGCCACCGACGAGCTGATCGGGTGGACGGAACGCAAGAAGGATCCCAAAAAAGAGAAGCCGGAGGTGGTCCGCCATCCGGGTTACTTCGACGGTTTCGACGTCGACCGTCTGGCGGCGGAGCAAATGATCCTGGAAGCACGGATTTTGCTGGGCTGGATCAATCCTGAAGATCTGTTGCCGCCCGAAGATGACGAATTTCCTGCAGAAGACGGAGAAGACACGGCATTGGAGCCGGATGGCGTGGCTGAAGTCGAAGCCGAAGCCGGTGCCGACGATGCCATAGCCGAATCAGATCCACAGACCGGCGATCCGGCGTAGTCCGATGGTCAGGAGCAGAGCGCATACGTATGGAGCAGGAGCACAAGCAACGGGTGATGCGCGCACGGCCACGGCCGGCGCCCGTACGCACGTGCATTGTGACCCGCACAACGCATGCGCCGGACGCCATGATTCGCTTCGTTTGCGATCCCGATGGCGCCGTTGTTCCTGATTTAGCGCGGAAGCTCCCCGGCCGAGGGGTTTGGGTCGGGTGTCGCGCCGCGCTTGTCGAAAAGGCGGTTCGATCAAAAGCTTTCGCGAAAGCTTTTCGCGCGCCGGTGACTCCGCCGGCCGATTTGGTCGATTTGATCGACGGACTGTTGCGTAAACGCGCGATCGAGGCCTTGTCTCTTGCGAACAAGGCCGGGGCTGTTGTTGCAGGGCACATGAAGGTTAATGCCGCCATCGAAGCGGGCCGTGCTGCCGTGCTGCTACAAGCTTTTGACGCCGCTCCACAGACCCGCGCGCGGCTGTTTCGCAAGTTCGAAGCCACCAATCGCGCCCTTGAGCGTGACAGAAAATCAATAGATGTGCTGACTATTTCGGAATTGAGCTTGGCATTAGGGCGGGAAAATGTGGTACATGCGGCTCTAATAGACAGCAGGACGACGCCTTTGTTCGCTCAGGCCGCATTGCGCCTGATGCAGTATCGATCTGTGACACCACTTGCCGTCGCGCAATTTGACGTCCAAACCGGGCGAGGCGACGCGGCCGAATCCTCTCAGATGAGGGCGGTCGAGAAACAGGATTAGTATGAGCGAAACGAAAGACACGACAGAAACGACATCCAGCGGCCGCAAACAGATCCAGCTGAAACGCCCGGTCGAGTCGGGCCATGTGCAGCAGAAGTTCTCCGGCGGCCGCTCGAAGTCTGTCGAGGTCGTTAAGAAAAAGACCCGACCGGTTCGGACGCCTGGGCGCGACGACGGGGCATCCGGTGCGCGCGGCAGTAACCGCGGTGGGCAGAGGCCGGCGGCCGGCCGGAGCGGTGGCCAGGCCGGCGGGCTGTCAGATAGTGAGCTTGAGGCACGCGCCCGCGCACTCGCTGCGGCGCAGGTTCGCGCCCGCGAGGATGAACGGCGGCGCGCGGCTGAAGCTGAGAAAAAGGCTGCTGAAGAAGCCGAGCGAAAGGCGAAAGAGCAGGCCGAGGCAGAGGCCGAGAAGAAGCGCCTCGCTGAAGAGGCCATTCGCAAGGCCACGAACCAAGATCAGCATGCTGAGGCTGCTGCGGCACAGGCTGAGGATGGCTCTGCTGTACCGAGCACCATGCGGCCGGTGGAAAAAGCCGATGCCGGCACGTCGGCGGCGTCAAGACCGTCGCAGGCACGGCGCCAGGAAGGGCGTTCGGATACGGCTGCACCGGCAGCGCGCGGGCGGCCGAGCCGCGATCGCGACAGTGGAACAGCCGGCCGTGGCCGCGCTGACGGGCGGCGTGATCAAGCGTCCGGTGATCGGTCGGAGGCTCAACGGCGGCCGCAGGCGTCCGGTCGCAGTACAGCTCCGGTGCTGGATCAGCCGGTCGGCATGACGCGGCCGATGATTGTCACGCGGACCGACAGGCCAAGCCCAAAACCGGCTGAAGCCAAGGCTGAGGCAGAGGCGCCCCGCCGTCCCGTGCGCCAAGCGCCAGCTGCCCGGAAGGACGATGACGACTCTGGTAAGCGTAAGACTGGCGGCAAGGCTGGTCGCGGTTCACCGCGTGGTGGTGACCAAGGCCGGGTGCGCGGCAAGCTGACGATTACCAATGCGTTCGACGAGCGCCAGCGCGAGAAGTCGCTGGCTTCGCTCAAGCGGAAGCGCGAACGCGAGAAAATGAAGGCGATGGGGATCTCGCAAACGCGCGAGAAAGTCACCCGTGAAGTGACGATTCCCGAAGTCATCACCATTCAAGAGCTCGCCAACCTTATGGCGGAGCGCGCCGTCGACATCATCAAGTATCTGATGAAGCAAGGCGCGATGCATAAGATCACGGATGCGATCGACGCCGACACGGCCGAGCTTCTTGTTTCTGAATTCGGCCATAAGTCGAAGCGCGTTTCGGAAGCCGATGTCGAGGAAGGCTTCATCGGTGGAGAGGACGTTGAAGAGGCGTTGCAGCCTCGCCCGCCTGTCGTGACCATTATGGGACACGTCGACCACGGAAAAACGTCGTTGTTGGATGCATTGCGCTCTGCCAACGTCGTAAGTGGTGAAGCCGGCGGCATCACGCAGCACATCGGGGCGTATCAGGTCCGGTCGCCGGGCGGTGACTTGATCAGCTTCATCGACACGCCAGGCCACGCGGCGTTTACGGCGATGCGTGCACGCGGCGCGCGGGTGACGGATATCGTCATTCTGGTCGTTGCAGCAGACGACGGTGTCATGCCGCAGACGGTTGAGGCGATTAACCACGCGAAGGCCGCAGAAGTTCCGATCATTGTTGCCATCAACAAGATCGACAAGCCGGACGCAGATCCAAACCGCGTGCGCACAGAGCTATTGCAGCACGAGATCGTGGTCGAGGGCATGTCGGGTGACGTGCAGGAGGTCGAGGTTTCGGCACTTCAACGCACGAATCTGGATTCCCTGCTTGAGGCGATCAGTCTCCAGGCAGAGATCCTTGAGCTGAAGGCCAACCCGGAGCGTTCGGCTGAGGGCTTCGTGATTGAGGCCAAGCTTGAGCGCGGCCGTGGTCCGGTCGGAACGCTGTTGGTGCAACGCGGAACCTTGAATGTTGGCGACATTGTCGTTGCCGGCGGCAGCTGGGGTCGTGTTCGTGCTCTGATTGACGATAAGGGTGCGAATACCAAATCGGCTGGCCCATCGTGTCCCGTCGAGGTGCTGGGCTTCGATTCGGCGCCGGAAGCCGGTGATCAGTTTGCTGTCGTCGAAAGCGAGGCCCGTGCCCGGGAGATTACCGAGTATCGGATCCGGAAGCGTCGTGAGACGTTAGGTTCGGCTGGTTCGGCGCGGACGCTCGAGCAGATGATGCAGCAGCTGCACGAGAGCGATCGCAAAGAGGTGCCGCTGGTTATCAAAGGTGATGTCCAGGGTTCTGTTGAAGCCATCATCGGCGCGTTGCAGAAGTTGTCGACTGATGAAGTGGAGGCACGGATTATTCACTCGGCGGTCGGCGGCATTACAGAGTCCGACGTGACACTCGCCAATGCCTCGAACGCGGTGATCCTTGGGTTTAACGTCCGGGCCAATACCCAGGCCAAGCAGGCGGCGGAGCAGAACGGTATCGAGCTGCGCTACTACAACATCATCTACGATCTCGTTGATGATGTGAAAGCTGCGATGTCCGGGCTGCTGGCGCCGACGATCCGCGAGATCTTCCTGGGCAATGCCGAGATCCTGCAGGTCTTCAACATCTCGAAGGTCGGCAAGGTCGCCGGTTGTCGAGTTACTGAAGGTCGGGTTGAGCGCGGTGCCAAGGTGCGCCTGATCCGCGATAACGTCGTTATTCATGAAGGCACGCTTGGTATTCTCAAGCGCTTCAAGGATGACGTCAAAGAGGTTCCGGTCGGCCAAGAATGCGGTATGTCGTTCACCAATTACCAGGACATCCGGGAAGGTGACGTGATCGAGTGCTTCAACGTGGAATCGGTCGCGCGGACTTTGGATTAGAAAAGTCCGGCCAAGTCGCGATCGTTTGGCTGGCCCGTGCCGTGCGTCTTGTGCGCCGGTCGGGTTAGTTATGCACATCGTCGTCGCTGTGGATGCAGGTGTGGGTCGGAACCCAATGAGATGGACGCAGTCTCGACCGGGCACACGGTGCAGTTCCTGGGCCCGAGCCCGCGCCGTTCGCTGAAGCGGACGACAGTTTGCCAGACTTCTGTTCTTAACGCGCGGATCATTGTCCGTTTCACTGGTTATCCGCGATGTCTGTTCCGTTTGAAGCGACATACACCTTGACGTTGTCGGACTTTCATCATCTGCAGAGGATGTACGGGCAGCTGACAGCGTGGCGGCGGGCCAGACCTTATGTCAGTTACGGGCTCCTCTTGATCCTTGTAGTCGGGGTGGCAGTCGGCGTTTTGATTGGGGATGAGGGGCTGGCGACAGTGTTCGGCATCTACGTGGTGCTCTACGGCTTGTTTCTCATCGTGAACCGCTACTGGCTTAGGCCACGATACATCCGGCGCCACTTCGAAGATCAGAGGCTTGGGCGTGGGCAGATCCGTTTTACAGCGAGAGACGACGGATTTCAGCTGAGCGCGTCGGATTCGGAAAGTCAGCATCAGTGGCAGATTGTTCGCAGAGTCGACCGTTTGGCAGAGCACTGCATTCTTTGGCCTAACAAGGCTGTCGGTATCATAATACCATATCGTGGCTTTCAAGATCGTGCGACGGCTGAAGCCTTTGTTGCATTTGCGGAGGAAAAGACCCGTGGCCAGACCCTCTAAGTCATCGGCCGAGGCCGGCCCCAGTCAGCGGCAATTGCGGGTGGGGGAATTGATCCGACAGGCGCTGTCTGAGCTGCTTGCGCGCGGTGACGTGCATGATGATGTTCTTGCGGGTCACACCATCACCGTGCCTGAAGTGCGCGTTTCGCCGGATCTCCGGAACGCAACCGTGTTTGTCATGCCGCTCGGTGGGAAGGACGTCGACGCTGTCATCGCAGCGCTACGGCGCAATGACAAGTTTATCCGCGGTGCGGTCGCGCGCGCGGTCAATCTGAAGTATGCACCGAACCTGAAATTCCGGATGGACGAGTCGTTTGACGAGGCTGATCGCATTACGCGATTGCTTGACAGCCCACATGTGCGCCGCGACACCGACGCTGGATGAATCTAGTCGAGTCGGTATGGTTTGGATTTTGACCGCGCATGCCGTCTGCGAGTGACCAGAAACTGAGCGATAAACATGCCACGACGCAAATCCGGGCGACCAGTAAACGGGTGGCTTACGCTGGATAAGCCGCTTGGCATGACCTCGACGCACGCTGTCAACGTGGTCAAACGGCTGTTCCAGGCGCGCAAGGCCGGCCACGCCGGCACGCTGGATCCGCTGGCAACCGGCGTCCTGCCGATTGCCTTCGGGGAAGCCACGAAAACGATGAACTTCGCCGTTGACGGCGACAAGGCCTATCGGTTTCACGTCCGCTGGGGGGCTGAGACAGCAACCGACGACTCGGATGGCGAGGTTGTCGAGACCTCGGAGTTGCTACCGACTTTGCCCGAGATTGAGGCCGCCATGGCCGGCTTCGTCGGGGAGATTTCGCAGGTTCCACCCAAATTCTCTGCCATCAAAGTTGATGGCCAGCGCGCCTATGATCTGGCTCGCGATGGTGCCCCGGTTGCCCTCGCAGCGCGCACGGTCGTCGTTCATGATCTGAAGATCATCGATATGCCGGATGAACGGACCACCGCCTTCGAAGCGCGATGTGGCAAGGGAACGTATGTTCGGGCCATCGCGCGCGATCTTGGCCGCACGCTCGGTTGCCTTGGCCATATCGTGCAGTTGCGTCGCACGCGGGTCGGCCCGTTTACCGAAGACGATGCGATAACGCTGGAACGTCTTGAGGCAGAACACGCGGCGCAGGTGCCGTGCGATGGCGAAACAACACATGCCGATCCTGGCGTTGCAACTCAGCCGGATGGGCAAACTCGCGCAGAGACGCCGTTGGCTTGTGACCGTTTCCTTGCGCCCGTTGCAGCGGCATTGCACGGTTTGGACGAAGTTGTCGTCGCATCGAACGACGCCGGCCGCATTCGCCGCGGCCAAGCCGTTGTTTTGCGGGGACGTGACGCGCCGATCAGCCACGGGCAGGCCTATGCAACAACAAAGGGGCAGTTGGTCGCGCTGGGCGAAGTTGACGGCGGCACGTTCATTCCGACCCGCGTATTCAACTTGTGAATGCGGTGCATCAACGCTGAGTCTCGCGTTGCAGCGGCCGTACGCGGTTGCGCGTGAGAATATGCTCGCTTTTTTGAACGCGTGGCGTTATAGGGCAAAGCTTCGCACCAGCGAACATCATTGTGACGCTGCTGGACGACATCCCGGCTGCGCCGCCAGATCCTAAGTCCGTCTGTCTGGGCCTTAGGTTCACTCCCAATACCGAAGAGGACCACACGATGTCGGTTACACCGGAACGTAAGGCTGAGCTGATCAAAGCGTATGGCACAAAGGACGGCGACACGGGCTCGCCAGAGGTTCAGGTTGCGATCCTCAGCGAGCGGATCGTCAACCTCACCGAGCACTTTAAGTCGCACAAGAAGGATAACCACTCGCGGCGCGGGCTTTTGAAGCTTGTCAGTCAGCGGCGCCAATTGCTCGACTACGTCAAGCGTAACGATCAATCTCGTTATCAGTCGTTGATTGAGCGGCTCGGTCTGCGCCGCTAGTGCTCAAAATCCTAACGTTTACCGATCGTCACATGTCTGATTTCGGTGCGCACGTTAGGTTTTAGATGACGTGCGGGTCTTGAGCGG
>JBCDAH010000025.1:0-40591 GCA_039186015.1 Pseudomonadota bacterium | reverse complement strand
GCGGCTGGGCTGACGGAGATATCAGCGGCCCCATAGAGCTGAGTGGCGACAGTACGGACCTTGTCTTCGAGGCCCATGTCGTCCGGATACAAAAACTGCAGCTCAGGTGGACCTGCTTCGAGACTGGCTGCGACGGCTTCGGCAAGTTCGCGCGCGCCGGCACCGCCTTCTGCCCAATGACGAGCCAGACAGGCTTTCACGCCCAGCTCGCTACAGATGTCCTGCACAACGGCCAGCTCTTTTTCCGTATCATGTACGAAGTGGTTGATCGCAACAGTGGGCCGTAAGCCGAACTTTCCAAGATTGCGGATGTGGCGCGCCAGATTGGCACTGCCCCGGCGCACCGCCTCCGGATCCGCCTGATTGAGATCCGCTTTCGCGACGCCGCCTTGCATTTTAAGAGCGCGCACCGTGCAGACGAGGACAACCGCGTCCGGCCGCATACCGGACTGCCGACACTTGATGTCGAGAAACTTCTCAGCACCCAGGTCCGCGCCGAAGCCGGCTTCGGTCACGACGCAATCGCTCAGGGCCAAAGCCGATTGCGTTGCAATCACCGAGTTACAACCGTGCGCGATGTTGGCGAACGGCCCGCCGTGGATCAATGCCGGATTGTTTTCGAGGCTTTGCACCAGATTGGGCTGGAGTGCGTCCTTCAAGAGCACGGCCATCGCCTGATCCGCCCCAACATCTCCAGCCGTTACCGGCGTCCGATCTTTACGGAAGGCGACGATCATCTTGCCCAATCGGCGCCGAAGATCGGCCAATGAGTCTGCCAGACAGAAAATCGCCATCACTTCAGACGCGACAGTGATATCAAACCCGCCCTCGCGGGGCACGCCGTGGGCCGGACCGCCAAGCCCCATCGTAATATTGCGCAACGCGCGATCGTTCATGTCCATGACGCGCCGCCAGGTCACGCGCCGCGGGTCAATGTCCAGTTCGTTGTCCCAGTGGATATGATTATCGACTAGCGCGGCCAGGAGGTTGTGGGCGCTGGTGATTGCGTGAAAGTCCCCTGTGAAATGAAGATTGATGTCTTCCATCGGCACAACCTGGGCGCGGCCGCCGCCTGCTGCTCCGCCCTTCATGCCGAAGCACGGCCCGAGAGAGGGCTCGCGCAGGCACACCGTTGATTTCATGCCGATGTGGTTCAACCCATCGTTCAGCCCGACGCTGGTTGTCGTCTTGCCCTCACCCGCCGGCGTCGGCGTAATGGCTGTGACAAGAACCAGCTTTCCGCGTGGGCGGTCTTGGACCTTTTCAAGGTAGTCGTGCGAGATTTTCGCTTTGTCTTGACCGTAGGGCTGAAGTCCGGATGGAGGAATACCCAATCGCTCTTCGGCAAGTGTGAGGATCGGGCGCTTTTTTGCGGCGCGGGCAATCTCGATATCCGGAGAACCCGGAGGCGGAAGACCCTCCGAAGACGATGAGGTGTCGGACATTCTGGTGCCCCTTTCATTCTGGGAGTTTTGCGGCTCACGGCAGACGGACCGTTCGTGCGGTCTGGATCATCTCAGAGTCAACAGGAACCGTCCCGCAGATTCGCGAACAACCATGATCGAACCGATCTGAACTCCCTCAACTCAAAAGCTTAGACTTTGTTTCTCTCAAATTATCCGCCTACTGAATAGTCATCACCGATCTCAACGGGTTGAGAAAGCGTCGCCGTATATTGCGCGATCAGGTTGCGGCGCCACTCAAGGTAGGTCGTCACTCCGCCAAACGGAAAGACATGTAATCCGCGAATTTGCGGCTCGGCCACGTGTGCGCGATGCGCGGCCAGTTCGTCGATGATACCGTCGGGTGACCACTTGCCCAGCAGCCGCAGCGCCGAGGGGCTTTTGATCAATGTCTTGGCCGAGGCAGCGACGCCACAGTGGAGAGCGTACGATAGCAACGTGCGGATCTTCGCCGGGCTCGGCAGGCCGATATCAATCGGCAGCCTTACCCCGTTTTTGGCAAGGCGGGCTTGCCAGTCCACAAGTGGCCCAGCCGAGAAAGCAAACTGCGTGACGATCCACATCTCGGCGCCGGTTCGCTCGGCATAGGTCTGCTTTGCGTGCAACGCCGCAAGAAGGTCGTCTGAGCCCGCCACGGGGTGCCCTTGCGGATGACCGGCAACGGCGATCTGGCGGAAACCAAACTCCGCCAGCAGCTCCGTATTCAGGACGTCGAGCGCATTGGCAAACGGACCTGCCGGCTCGGCCAGATCGCCGGCAATGAGCAAGACCGTGTCGACTCCGATGTGCGCAAACTCCGACAGTGCATCTGAAAGCTGATGACGGCTTGCGAATGCGCGGGCAGCAAGGTGTGGGACCGGCCGCAAGCCGTACTGCAGCACAACGCGGCAGGGGTCAAAGAGACTTTCAATCGCCTGGCCCGGAAGAAAGGGAATATAGACCAATTTCCGTTTCTCGAGACGGGCAATCAGCGGATCGCCCGCCATGATTTGTTTGGGCGTGATTTCAATTGATGCGCTTGTCAGCCAGTCGCGCTTAAGCTTGATATGCGCGAAATCCGTGCTTTCGCTGCATTCCATGACTGAATGATTGATGCCCATAGCAAGGTGCTCCAAAATCACGCGATTGAGGTCACTCTGCGAAGTCACGCCCTTTGTATTTTGCAACCTCGCGGGCATTGGGATTCACCGACGGCCGGAACGGCGTCGACGTCACCTCAGCTAAAACCGTATTTCCGGCATGGCCGATTGCGTATTCGTCCGGCAACCAGATATGCACTTGCGTGCCTTCTTCGCTCAAACGAACCGGGACATATCCGAGTGCGATGTTTGTCTGCAGCTCCGGTGAATACCAAGGCGAGGTGACGTACCCGACCGGATCACCATTCTCGTGTTCGGCGATTAGCCAAAAATCCGGCGCATAATCCGTCACTGGCAAGCCACCAAAAACCAGTCCGACCATTTTGTTTTTGAATGGTGGATTGCCGGCTTCAATCTGGCTTCGGATTTCTTCGAGATGCGCTTTGCCGATGTAATCCGCTTCCTTCTTGCGCGGAACCTGATACGCCAGATTACACTGGAACGGCAGCGTCTCCTGGTCGATGTCTTGCCCCCAGGACAGGATTCCGGCCGCGATCCGTCGGTGATGGGCGGGCGCGATGACCATGAGATTGTGGCGCTGACCGACCTCCAACAGCGTGTTCCACAAATCTTCAGCGTAACGCGTCGCGTCGTAGAGGTAGATTTCGTAGCCTTTTTCTCCGGTGAACCCGGTTTGCGAAACAATCACGTCGCACCCAGCGACCTGACCGCGCATGAGGCCGTAATAGGGAATGTCGCGCACTTGGCCCCCAAACAGGTCAAGCATAAGCGCTTCAGATTTCGGTCCTTGGATTTGAACGGGTGCGACGTCGATCTCGCCAATTGTGACATCAAACCGCTTGCCGACGTTCACACCGCACAGCCAGAACTCCAGGTCGCTATCGGAAATGGAGAACCAGAACTCGTCGTCTGATATCCTTAAGAGAACGGGGTCATTGAGAATGCCGCCCTCTTCATTGCACAAGATGACATACTTCGCGTGCATCGGCTTAATCTTCGTCGCATCACGAGTGATCACGTAATTCACGAATGCTTCGGCGTCTGGCCCCTTGACGCAGATCTGACGTTCAACCGCGACGTTCCACAAAGTCACATGATTAATCAGCGCGTCATACTCGACCATCGCGCCACCCTGCTCGGGGCGCACGTAGCCACGGGGGTGATAAATCCGATTGTAAACCGTTGCTCGCCAACAGCCGGCTTCCATCGACAAATGCCAGTAAGGCGATTTACGCACGCGCGTCGAAATCAACATTTCCACCGGTGTTCGCCCGGACTGACGCAGATTGATCGGCACGCGGCGATCAGACTGATCGACGGACCTGATCTGTCCTGGGATCTCACGCGACAGAGCCGCGGTCGAGGGCAGCCCCACGTCACCTGCTGGGTCGGCATCCGCTGATAGCGCTATATGGTCGATTGTGTTCATCGCGGTCTCTCGCAACAAAGAGGAAGCAGATGCACATGATGATGGATCGTCGGATCATTTCGCACTGGACTGAAGGCGTCGCCAATTTGCCGAAATGCGTCATGTGACTGTCGCAACGGACGCGGCGGAGACATTTTTCGTTCCAAAGACTCGGCTGATCATTCATTATTCAGCCTACAGATATTCGAGCTTTTGCAGCACACGGGTATGAAAAGACGATGGGCACAAGTCATAGATTAGCTTGTGCTTTCGCGACGTTTTCGATTGATTGAAAGATCAGTTAGGCCGCTGGATTGAAGGCTGAGACATGTTTGGGCGCACTCTCCCAGGCAAGCCGGATCTGATCCACTATCTGCTCCTGCCGGGGTTCTCGATGATGGCGTTCGCGTCGTCAATCGAGCCTTTGCGCGCCGCCAACCAGATCGCAGGACGGAAGCTGTTCGATTGGCGAACGGTGACAATCGACGGCAAATCGGTCAAAGCGAGCAACGGTGTCGAAATCGCGCCTGGCGGATGCTTCGCGGATCCTTGCGGGGCTAGTACGCTGTTGATTTGCGCCGGTCTGGGCGTGGGCACCTTCCATCACCCGCAGCTGGCGCCGCGCTTGCGTGAGCTTGGGCGGAATGGCGTGGCCTTAGGTGGCATCTGCACCGGAGCGCTGCCGCTGGCCCGCGCCGGGCTGCTCGATGGGTATCGATGTACAATCCACTGGGAAAGCGTCGAGCCGTTCGCCGAGGAGTTTCCACACCTCAATATCACCGCCACACTCTTCGAGGCTGACGGCAACCGCTATACGTGCTCCGGCGGCACCGCTCCGCTCGACATGATGGTGGGCAGTATTGCTCAGGATTACGGCAAAGATCTTGCCGTGCGCGTGGCGGAGATGCTGCTGCATCACTCCGTCCGGCACCCGCATGACGCGCAACGCATGTCTCTCGAGCACCGAACCGGCATCACGCACCCGAAATTGCTCGCCGTCATTGCGCATATGGAAGCCTACATCGAAAGCCCGACGCCGGTCGCCGCACTCGCCGACTCGGTGCAGCTGTCGAAGCGCCAGCTTGAGCGGCTGTTTCGCGACCGCCTGGGGACCACGCCGACGCGCTATTACCTCGAACTGAGACTACAGCGCGCCAGACTTCTGATGCAGGAGACGTCGATGCCGATCCTCCATGTCGGTGTTGCGACCGGTTTCACGTCGTCATCCCATTTCACCCGGTGTTATCGGGCCTACTTTGGTGTCTCACCACGCGCGGAGCGCTTGAGCCTGAGACGGATCTTTCAGTTCACGTGACACGTCATCGCCGCCGCGGGCCGGTTTGGAACGGCCACGCCTGATGTCGCAGGCAGTCAACCGAGCGTCGCCTCTGTTTACTCCCGGAGAGTCGGCCTTAGAGATAGTGCTGAGATTGTGTATGCAGACGCAGACCGCGATGAGATGGTTTACAGTCGTCGGATCGCGATCCACGCGGGCCAGACTGGGCTCGTCGGGACTATTGTCTGCTCGAACTCTCCTGTCCGCTCGAATGCAAGGACGACCGATGTCACACTACTCCCTCCTTCAGCTGGCCCGCCACAGTCTGAACGGGCATGTCGGCTGGACACCGGCCTGGCGATCGTCTGGCCTCAAGGAGCGCTATGACGCTGTGGTCATCGGCGGCGGCGGGCACGGCTGCGCAACGGCCTACTACCTGGCGAAGGAGCACGGTCTGACGAACACCGCCGTGATCGAGAAAGGCTGGATCGGCGGCGGCAATGCTGGCCGCAACACCACGATCATTCGCTCCAACTATCTTTATGATGCAAGCGCAGCGATCTACGACCATGCCATGCAGCTCTGGAAGACGCTCGGTCGAGAGCTCAACTTCAATGTCATGATGAGTCATCGTGGCGTGATTAACCTCGCGCATGACGACAATGAAATGCGCCAGCTCAAGCGGCGCGTCGAGGCCAACAGACTCAACGGCGTCGATGCCGAGTGGTTGGATGCACGGCAGGTGCAGGAGTATTGCCCGATCATTTCGATTTCACCGGACGCGCGCTACCCGGTCCTCGGCGGAACATTGCAACGCTCCGGCGGCGTCAATCGCCATGATGCCGTTGTTTGGGGTTACGCGCGGGCTGCAAGTGCTCTCGGTGTCGACATTATCGAGAATTGCGAGGTCACGGGCCTCGAGGTCCAGGGCCGCGACATCGTCGGTCTGCGAACCACGCGCGGTGACATCACGTGTCCGAAAGTCGCCAGCGTTGCGGCAGGCCACACCAGCGTCATTGCGAAAATGGCTGACATACGCTTACCGATTGAGAGCCATCCGCTGCAGGCCCTGGTGTCCGAACCTGTGAAGCCAATTCACAACTGCGTTGTCATGTCGAACGCCGTGCATGCCTATTGCAGCCAATCCGACAAGGGCGAACTCGTGATCGGTGCCGGCATCGATCCGCACATTTCCTATACCCAGCGCGGTGCCTTCCCAATCATTGAGGAAACCCTCGCCGCAATCCTGGAACTCTTTCCCATCTTCTCGCGGCTCAAGTTGATGCGGCACTGGGGCGGCATCGTCGACGTCTGTCCGGATGCCAGTCCAATCATTTCGAAAACGCCAGTTCGGGGTTTCTATATCAATGCGGGATGGGGCACCGGCGGCTGGAAAGCCACACCCGGCTCCGGCCAAGTCTTCGCGGACCTAGTTGCGAATGATGAGCCCAACAAGATAGCGGCGCCGTTCAGCCTTGACCGTTTCACCTCCGGCCGCCTGGTCGCCGAGCACGGCGCTGCGGCCGTTGCGCATTAGATCCGGAAAGGACAATTGCAGAATGTTTCTGATACCCTGTCCGTTTTGCGGCCCTCGCGACCAATCAGAGTTTTCCTACGGAGGTGAAGCGCATATCGCCCGCCCGACGGAACCGGAGGCCCTCAGCGACGAGGACTGGGCAAACTTCGTGTTCATGCGATCAAACCCGAAAGGCGTGTTCGCTGAGAGATGGCACCACACCGCAGGCTGCGGCAAGTGGTTCAACGTGCTGCGCAATACTGCGACCGATGAGGTGCTTGCGTCATACAAGACCGGGGAGCCGCCTCCGGCCGTGGCCGGCTTCCAGCTTGCAACACCGTCGGGCGAGCCACCGATCGGGTCCGGCAACGATGGAACAAAGGTCGTTCCATGAGCATGCAGACCTTTCGCCGTAAGTACCCGACTGGCGTCAACGGCGCGTCGCCAGTTACGTTTCGATTCAACGGGCGCCAGTATGGCGGGTTCGCAGGTGACACGTTGGCCTCGGCGCTTCTGGCCAACGGCGTGCACATGATCGCGCGGAGTTTCAAGTATCACCGACCGCGCGGCATTCTCGGGTCCGGCAGCGATGACCCGGCCGCGCTCGTGCAGGTTGGCGCAGACCCAGCGCGAACCGTGCCAAACGCGCGCGCAACCGAACTCGAAATTTACGATGGGCTTGAGGCGTTCTCCCAAAACTGCTGGCCGTCACTTGCGATTGACGTTGGCAGTGTCAACGATGCGTTCGGACGGTTTCTGCCCGCAGGGTTTTACTACAAGACATTCATGGGCCCGCCGGGCAACTGGATGATGTTCGAGGGGTTGATCCGGCGGGCGGCCGGCCTCGGCAAAAGCCCAACCGCGCCAGACCCAGACCACTATGAACATGTCAATCGTCACTGCGATGTTCTTGTCATTGGCGCAGGGCCGGCAGGCTTGACCGCGGCGCGAATCGCAGCCGCTTCGGGTGCGCGCGTCATCCTTGCAGAGGAAACGCCCGAGCTCGGCGGTCGGCTACTGTCTATCGAACCGTCTAGCCGAACCATGGACGGGCAGAGCATCGCCGAATGGCTGCAGGATACTGAAGCCGATCTTACCCGGTCGCCGGAAATCACTGTTCTGAAGCGGACGTGCGCCTTCGGCTACTACGGCGAAAATTGGGTTGCGTTGGTCGAGTCGCTACAGGACCATGTGCCGGAGCACGCGCGACGCGCGGATTTGCCAAGGCATCGCGTCTGGCGTGTGCGGACCGCACAGGTTGTCCTGGCTACCGGCGCGATTGAGCGACCACTCGTCTTCCACGGCAACGACCGCCCCGGCATTATGTTGGCCGGCGCCGTGCGCACCTATTTGCATCGCTATGGCGTTCTGGCCGGGCGCACGGCTGTTGTGTTTACCAACAATGATGAAGCATGGACGACAGCCTTTGACTTGCACGCGGCCGGAGCCGAGGTTGCGGCTATCGTCGATACGCGCGATGAGCCTGGGCCGAACGTCACCGCAAAGGCCAAGTCTCTCGGTATCGAAGCGTTTACATCAGCGACGATTGTCGAAACGAAGGGGCGCAGGCGGCTGTCGCATATGAGTGTGATGTCGCTTGACGAGAACAAGCAACTGACCGGTGGCCCGCGTTGGCTTTATGCCGATCTCCTTGCCGTGTCGGGCGGCTGGTCGCCGAACGTGGCCCTCTTCTCTCAGTCGCGGGGGCGGTTGCAGTTCGACGACACACTTCAGGCGTTTCGTCCCGAACGTTCCTGGCAAGCCGAGCGCTCTGCCGGCGCGGCGGACGGCGTGTTCGATTTCGCCGCGTGTTTCGCGAGCGGACTGCAAGCCGGAGCAGAGGCTGCCCAGGCCGCTGGCTTCGCGACGGACACGCCGCAAGCGCCAGCCTGCTCCGTCGATCCAATCGATGGCGAAAGCGGAATTGAACCTGCCTGGGACCTGCCGTCAGCCAAACCGCCGGCCCGCACACGAGCCTTCGTCGACCTTCAGAACGATGTGACGTCCAAGGATCTGCAGCTTGCGGTGCGTGAAGGCTACGTCTCAGTCGAGCATGCGAAGCGCTATACGACGCTCGGCATGGGCACGGACCAGGGCAAGACATCATCCTTGAACGGTTTCGGCGTTTTGGCTGGCGCGCTTGGCAAACCGATTGCCGACGTTGGCGTGACCACCTTTCGCCCGCCGTTCAAGCCCGTCCCGTTCGGCGCCGTTGCGGGACAGCACGTCGGCGACCATTTCCATCCGCGCCGAACAACGCCAATGCACACCTGGCACGAAGACCAAGGTGCAACGTTTGAAGTCGTCGGCGACTGGTTACGGGCGCGCGCCTATCCACGAGCTGGAGAAAGCTTTGAGGATGCCGTTCAGCGTGAATGCATTGCTGCGCGAACGCAGACGGCTGCGCTGGATGCGTCGACGCTCGGCAAGATCGATATTCGCGGCCGCGATGCCCGGACCTTTCTCAATCGGGTCTACACGAACGCCTGGATGAAGCTTGCGCCGGGCCGCTGTCGCTATGGCCTGATGTTGAATGAAGACGGCATGGTCTTCGATGATGGTGTGACGGCGTGCATCAGCGACGATCATTTCCATCTAACCACGACGACCGGCGGCGCCGCCGGCGTACTGTCCTGGATGGAGGACTATCTCCAAACCGAATGGCCAGACCTCGACGTCTTCATGACGTCCGTAACCGAGCAATGGGCCGTCGCGTCCATTTGCGGGCCAGAGTCCTGGCGAGTCGTCGGTGCCCTACTGGACGACATCGATCCAAACCCCGACGCGTTTCCCTTTATGAGCCACCGCACGGGCCATATCGCAGGTGTACCTGTGCGCGTGTTCCGGATCTCATTCACCGGCGAACTCTCATACGAGATCAATGTTCCTGCGCGCTATGGCTTGTGGCTTTGGCAACAGATCATGGACAAGGGCGAGCCCCACGGCATTACGCCTTACGGCACCGAAGGGATGCACCTGCTGCGGGCGGAAACGGGTTTCATCATTGTCGGGCAGGACACCGACGGCACCGTAACCCCATACGACCTCGGCATGGATTGGATCGTGAAGTCCTCGGCTGACTTTATCGGCCGTCGATCGCTCACGCGAAGTGATACAAGCCGCGCTGATCGTCGCCATTTTGTCGGCGTGCTGACCGACGATCCAGCTATCGTGATCGCAGAAGGCTCCCAGGTCATCGCAACGGCCGAGGAACAAGACCCGCGGACGCCGATGATCGGGCACATCACGTCGAGCTACTTCAGTCCAACGTTCGAACGATCCATTGCGCTTGGATTAATCGATGCGGGCCGCAATCGCGTCGGTGAGCGCGTGTACATTGCTCAACGAGATGGCGAACCGATACCTGCGCGCGTTACGCAACCGAATTTCATGCAGCACTTTGGTAGAGCAACATGATCGATGTGCGCTGGCAATCACCCCTGGGGCATCGCGAACCGCTGACACGTGGAACCGACGTTGCCATAGTAGAGATCGCGTTCATGACATACGTGATCCTGCGCGGGCAGGCTGCAGATCTCGCGCTGGCTGTGGGCGACACCGTCGGCCTTCCCTTGCCGACGGCCGTCACAGAGGCGAACCGTTCGGAGACAACACAAATCACATGGCTGGGACCGGATGAATGGGTGATCTCGGCTGAGCCAGATGCTGACGAAGGCTGGATGAGCGCGCTTGAGCCGGCCCTCGACGGCACGCACCATCAGCTCGTCACGGTCTCGGACCAATACACGACAATTGCCGTTTCTGGCGCACACGCGCGCGACCTCCTGGCCAAGCTGATGGTGATTGATTTGCACCCGCGCGCTTTCGGCGCCGGCACCGGCGTGGCGACCGTACTCGCCAAGGCGCATGTCTGGTTGTGGCATATGCGTGATGATGCCGACGGGTCTGCATCCTTTCGAATTGCGACGCGTCGATCACATGCGGACTATGTCTGGTGCCTGCTTGCGGAGTCCGGCCGCGAGTGGGGCCTTCCACCGCAAAAGCCGATTGGCCGCGTCAAACTTCATTTGCCGCACTTCGAAACATCCGACTGAAGTGACCGTTGGCGGTTGGCGAAAGAGCACGCAACGGGGCAGCGGCAGTGCCGGCGGCCGGTTATCGTTGTCCCAGCTTCGCAATACGCCAGGGCCGCAGGCCGGACGCCGTTGTGCTCAGGTTTCGGAGCTTGTCGGGATTTCGAACGATGTAGATGTCGCTCGCCTTGCCAGCTGCGTCATAGCCGAACGAGACAGCTGCGGCCGTCACGCCCTGGTGCTCCAGAACAAGGCCGCGCGCACCGTTCAGCTCAGCCGTCTGCCATCGAAAGTCAGCCCAGTATTTTCGAAGCCCTTTCGCAACAAACGCCAAGACACGATCCGGACCGTGGAGCACGTTCAAGGCGGCCAGCACCTTGCCGCCACCGTCAGCGCGTAGTCGGACGTCATCGGACAATAGCGTCGCAAGCTGCGCGGTTGCTCCCGTCGCGACAGCATTCTGAAACGCCGCAAGAAGGCGGTCTTGATGTTCGACCGAAACCGTCTGGCGCACCGTGTCGCGGCCAATGTTTGCCCGCGCCCGTGAGACCAGCTTCCGACATGCGGCTTCATCGGCATCAAGCGTTTCAGAAATCTCCCGGTAAGAATGGTCGAAGATCTCGTGCAGCAGGTACGCGGCCCGCTCCTTTGGCGTCAACCGCTCGAGCATGAGCAGGAAAGCCGTCGACAGCGACGTCGCGAGATCCAGTTTGGCGTCGACGTCGCTGTCGACTGGTGTGTGGATCGGCTCAGGCAACCACGCGCCGACGTAGTTGACCCGAGACCGATGGGCGGCGCGCAGAAGATCAACACAGCGCCGCGTACACGTCGTGGACAGCCATGCGGCGCCATTCTCTATTTTGCTGCGATCAGCCAGCGACCACTTCAAGAACGTGTCCTGCACCGCATCTTCCGCGTCAGCCATGGAGCCGAGCATCCGATACGCCAAACCGAGCAGGCTGGGCCTGGCGCTTTCGAAGACTTGAATGTGATCGCGATCCTGCATGTCAGTGGTTCGATATACTGATACGGTTCCAAAGGTTGATCATGGCCACAGCTGCCGTCAGCGCCCCGATTTCCTTTTCTGAAAAATGCTCACGCAAGCGCGCTCTGAGAGCGCCGAGATCGGTCTTGGTGTCCAGAACAGTCAGTGCTTCCGTCCACGCCAGCGCGGCCTTCTCCCGATCACTGAAATTGTTGACTTGATCCCAAACGATCACGCGGTCCAGCCGTTCGCTGGTTTCGCCGTCGCGCCGCGCGTCTGTGGTGTGCATCTCCACACAAAAGCCGCAGCGGTTGATTTGCGAGGCACGAAGCTGCACCAGATGGTAGAGGGTTCCGTCGAGGCCATGCCCTGCGATGGCTTCATTCACGCCGGCCATCGATTTCAGAATGCCGGGCACCTCTTGTCGGTAGTTGACCGCTCTATCGTTGCTCATCATCGTCGTCCTCTATTGTTTCAGCGATTGCCGTCACCGTGTTGACGATTGAGGGTTCCTGATTGTGACATGACACCGTGAAGCGCTTCTGATTTTTGCGTCAAGAGCGACACCGAACGGCTGCAGACAGGCGTCACAGTCGAGCTTTCGGGGAGATAGCGCGCCGACGAGGTCACGAGAGTTGAGCGATGTCCAAGATCGAAACCATCGTCTACCGCTGCCGCGACCCGCATGCGCAACGGGCCTTCTACTGCGATGCGCTCGGCATGACGGATGTCGGGGACGGAGCTGTCGGATACGGCGGCGATGAGGCAAAACTGGTCTTTCTGCCAGCCAATGATCGCTACGAGCCACGCGCTGACGATCTCTACTGGAAGATCGCGCTCGCCGTTCCGAACATCGAACTGGCGCATCAACAGTTGACTGCCCTGGGCGTTGCCATCGATACGCCGCGCCAGTTCCAGGACGTCGGCTATCTCACCCATTTCAAGGACCCGCACGGATTCACCATCGAACTCATTGAGCACTGGTTCGAAGGGCAACGGCAGGCGGAGCCAATCAATCCGCAGCGCCTTGGAGGCGGCGCGCACCTCAACCTCCTCACGCTCAGAACATCCGACATTGCGCCAATTCAACAGGCCTGTGATGCCTGGGGCATGACACCACTGTCCGTTCAGCCCGTCGAGACTTATGGCTTCACGCTTTACTTCTTTGCGTTCACACAAGAGCGTCCACCGTCATCGGATTTGACCGCCCTCGCAAACAGGGAATGGCTCTATCAGCGGCGCTATACGGTCCTGGAAATCCAGCATCGGCATCAGGCGACCGATATAGGCACGACGCCGGATGGGCATGCCGGATATGTTCGGACCGACGTGTCACATGCACCGGCAGACTTCTACGGCTCAGAGCTTTTGAGATTTGCGGCGCGTTGAGGTTGCGTCCGAGCCTGTTCGCCTGAGGCGATTTCACGGCGCCTGCCAACGCGGGAGTGCATTGGAGAACTATTCGTTTCCATCGCTGTCCGGCTTCGCGAGCGCCTGCACGGCATCCTCGTACTTGCGAACGGCAGAATGGAGATGCTTGGAAACGTTGACTTGATAGGTCATTTACCAAATGGCGAGAAACCATAGCACGCCCAAGGCAATGACAAGGGCCTCAAACTCCCGCGCCCACAGCCCATACACAGCGAATGCCGCCGGTGGCACAAGATACGGCGACAAATCAAACCAATATCGTCTGTGCGTTTGATCGTAGGCCAGGAACTGAGCGATCGCGTGCTTTTCTTGGCGGGTGAGCATTGCGGCTGGAACCTCATTCGAGAGATGACGGCCCTTTTTGAGGAGCCTTCGACCCGCAGGCGGAACGGCCTTGTGAGCGCTTTCTTCGGCGGCGCACTGGAACGATCGATTGGGGCAATGTGTTGATAACCGCCGCGCCAGCTCGGATTGCCGATGACGCCGGCTCGGCGCAAGCGACAGCTGACGGTTTCATGATTTAAGGGCCGACCCTCTAAGGAGTCCGCCGCGCATCATTACCCCATCCGACCGCCCAGCGCCGCCTGGAACGCCCGCTAGTCGCTACGCCGATACATATCCGCCTTGCAGTGCGGCCGGAAGCCGATCTTGGCATAGCAGCGACATGATGCGGGGTTGGTATCGTCCGTAAACAAGTAGGCGTAGCGATACCCGCGCGTCAGAACGTGTTCGACCACACGAGCCGTTACGGCGCCCGCGAAGCCGCGGCAGCGGTGCTCAGGCGGCGTGTAGACAGGCGCAATCCCCACGCCCTGGTCCAGCATGCGCCCGGCGCAACACATCGCAACCGGCTGACTTTTAAGGGACCACAGAAAGACCCGCTGTGTCTCGATTCGTTGTTCGATATCTTCGCGCGCTGGAGGTTCACCCTCGGGTGCGACCTCAGCCTGGAATCGCCCGAACCAGTCGACGACAAGCTCGGCATCCGCCGGCTCAGCGAGCCGGAACTTGCCTTCACAGTCCGGGTGCACCGGATGGTGATCGAGCACATGAATGGTCTGCGGCGTTACCGATGCGAACGCGTAATCGTGCTTGGCGAGCGCCTCCACGAGCCATCGACCGCTGTCATCTGGCCCCATGACACTTGGAGGCGCCCCGCTTGAGGGCGCCGCACCGGGAGGCGCATCACCAACGATCATACGTGCCAGTTGCCCTGCGTCCGATTCCTCGATGTCACCTAAAACAATGCCGTACCCGTCTTGTTGAACGGCACAGCGTCCGGGTCCACCCAAGTCCCAAGCGCGCACGTCCAGGTTTGGATCCTTCTGCTTCCGGCGCAAGATCGCGAGCAGGATGTTATGGCGGATCTCATCAGCCGCGAGCGCCGCGTGGTGCCGATCGGCAAAGTGAGTCCAGTTCATGCCGGTTGCCTTAGTTGTGTGCCGTCAGGGTCCCGCATCGGATCTGCCTGCTGCACACATAACGTGGTTGATCGCGCGCGTTTGTCCCAAGGGGCACATATGACGGCTGGGCATTTGCTGGCGTTGACGGAGTCGGGGCTCCACATTGCAATGCGTTTGGCGCGTGCACCGACCTATGGACGGATCCTCTCCAGATCCAGGGCGCTATTCACAGCGCCGTAGACTTCGGCCTGATCTGCATCGAACTCGACAAGGTGCTGGAGATTGCAGAGGACGTTGAAGGCTGATGTCTCGAGGGGAGCAGACATTTGGTGCGCAACGTGTGCGCGTCGCTCAGGACCGCAAGAATAAGCTTCTTATGGTTGGGGCGACGTGGATTCAACTGGGTCGCTTCCGGCAAGACTGCCGGAAGCCCCCACGGAACGTGGCGTTAGGTAGTTGGCACAAATGGCAAAGAGGAGTGGTGCAATATGATTTTCAACTCACCATTATCCATCTTGTTGATGCCGAACGTGTATTCGACCTTCACCTCAGACCCGTCCGTCTTTTTGAAGTAATAGTTGCCCATCGCAAGTGCCGTTGAACCGTTTATGGTCGTACCTTCTGGCTCCCAGCGCACGGCCGTGTAAGGTGCAATTGCGAAGCCCTTGTCCTCGGCGAGCTTGCCGCCGACGAAGTACGATAGCGCTTCGTCGAAAGTACCCCGGAACTGGTCTTTGCTGGCCAGCGTCGGCTTGAACAAGACAGTCTTCTCTCCGTACGCGTAGAAGCGCTTGATGTGCTCGCGGGCAGCAGCCTTGTAGTCACCACCTTTCTTGTGAGCCTTGCCGATTTTCACGATCCCCTGGCCCCAGGCCGTCTTGAGTTCCATCACCTGTTTCTCGGTGAGCGGCGAAGACGTGCCTGTAGCTTGGGCAGCACCTGAGAAGCCGATCAATACCGTGGCAACCGTCAGTACGGCGATGTTTTTCATGGGTCATCTCCTAAGTTCCGTATCGCGTGACGAAACAGAACTGGTGATCCCTCATCGATGAAACCAATTGAAATATGTTACGTCATCTATAGCATAAAGGCATGAATAGAGCGAACACAACGCGGCCCACTCTTCGCCAACTCCAGTATTTTGTCGCCGTTGCTGATCACGGCGCATTCGGTGTCGCTGCCGACACCCTGGCGGTTTCTCAGCCTAGCCTATCGAAGCAACTGGCAACCATGGAGGCCGAACTCGGGGTGATATTGTTCGAGCGAACCTCGCGCCGCGTGAAGCTGACGTCCGTCGGTGAAGACCTGCTGCCGCGTGCGCGCACCATTCTGCAGCAAGTGCGCGATTTTCAATCCGTCGCGCGTGGCGCAAAAGGGCTGTTCGGCAATCGACTCGCCCTGGGGGTCCTTCCATCGATCGGCGCGTACTTCATGCCGCATGCCAACCGACTGCTGCATAAACTGTATCCCGAGTTGCGTCTCGTGATTGAAGAGGGTTCGACCGCACAACTCCTGGAGATGCTGAGAGATGGCCGCCTCGACGCCGTGATCGGAACGCCGACGAACAATCCGGAGTTTACGAGTACGGATCTGTTTTCTGAAACGCTTTGGGTGTGCGCGGCTGCTGATGATTCCGTTTCGGTTGACGCCGGACCGGTGGATTTGACTGAACTGGCCGATAAGCCGCTACTTTCCTTGAGCGCCGGGTTTCGGCTTGCTGAAATCGTTGAACGGCTCGCCGACTTGGCAGGCACTTACGTCAGTCGGGATTACCAAGGCGCGAGTCTCGACGCCGTTCGGCAAATGGCAGTCATGGGTGCTGGTGTCGCGGTCTTGCCCTCTCTGTATGCGCTTGCCGAAGCCGTGCGAGACCCAAGCTTTGTCGTCAGGCGAATCGACCATCCGGAGGCCGCGCACCCAATCGCGCTATTGTGGCGCCGATCCTCGTCGATCGAGACCGATTGCCAGCAGCTGGCAGAGCATCTTGTATCGGTAAAACAGAAAATCCGCGCCGCGCGCTCCCACCGCTTTCAATGACGAACATTCAGTCTCAAGCAAGAATGGCTCCATGCCACACGGCGAGCTTTCGTCAGGAACGGAACACGCAAATGGCAACGGAACGAGACTCGAACATAGCGAGATTGGAAAACAGAATGGAAAACTGGAGGTGTGGCTCTAGCGTCGAAGTCACCTAAACCATTGAAATCATTGGCGACCCCGCGAGGATTCGAACCTCGGACCTGGTGATTAGAAGTCACCTGCTCTATCCAGCTGAGCTACGGGGCCAATCACATTGGCCATGCTGACATCGCATGGCCCGTAAGAATGAAGCGCTGCCTTATCATAGTGGCTTGCGGGATCAAAGTCGTGCAGCGGACATGGCACGCGCCTTACAGCCACCCAACTTCGAGAAGGAAAAGCGCCGGACGCTTTAGTGGGTCCAACTGCCGATTCGGCCATATTTGAAGTTATCAGCATAGGACTTTGGTGCAGACTTGCGCGGGGACTTCTCGATCAACTGGTAGGGAATACCTTCGCGTTCCGCATAGGCGATGGCTTCGTCCTTGGTGTCAAACTCAAGCCGTACCTGAGCCTGCATGTCGGACGAACTCGTCCAGCCCATCAACGGATCAACCGATCGCGGTTGCTCTGGCTCAAAAGCAAGAACCCAGGCTTTTGTCCGCGCGCGACCCGACTGCATCGCCGTCCGCGATGGCTGATAAATCCGGGCGATCATGACCCTTGACGCCTTCTTTGTGCATGCTGGCCTTGTATATCCACGCCTTATGCATGTGGGCTTGTGCATGCAGACAAAAATGGTCGGGGCAGGGGGATTCGAACTCCCGACTTCCTGGTCCCAAACCAGGCGCTCTACCAGGCTGAGCTATGCCCCGACAGGCCTCGCTTCCTGCCTGATCCCCCGCCGAAGGTCAAGAAGAACGGACCAACCATGAGATTTCGCGTCCGATTCGTCGCGATGGACGGGATTCATTGCGTTTTTCCGGGAGGTTTCAGCGGTGGAAACGTCCGAAACCCAACACGATCACCCGGCTTGAGGCCATAGTACGCTGCCTCGCCCGCCGCGAGCTCCAGCACGGCCACCACTTTCCCTTGCGATGCGACAACAGCATCCGACATCGGCTCGGTCGCAAACGCAATCCGATGCACGACGCCGTCGGCTCGAATGAACACCATGTCCAAGGACACATACGTGTTGCGCATCCACATCGTAATTTCGCGTGGTGTCGCATAGGGGAATATCATGCCGGTCCCACGCGGGACGTCGTTGCGGAACATTAGCCCGAGGCTTTTCTGGGCTTCCGTCTCAGCGACTTCAACCGTCAACTTGAAGCGGCCCTTGGCCGTCAGCAACGTGAGTGATTCCGTGGGCATGTTTGCAAGGGCTTGATGAGAATACAGGCCAGCAGTCAAGACCACTGCAAACATTAGCAGCAGGGCGAAACGTCGCCCTACTGGAACGTACCGGGATCGCATCCCGAAGCGCCGGTCGCCGTTAATGTTGCGACGGCAATCCTGATGCGCCATCAGGGCGTAGCTCAGCTGCCATGCAACCTTTGCTACCAAATCCCCAGCGGACCTGGACAATCTGGCCCGGACGCAATTCGGTGAAGCCGAAGCGGCGCAGTGTTTCCATGTGAACAAAGATGTCCTCCGTCCCTTGACCGCGGGTCAGGAAGCCAAATCCTCGCACACGATTGAACCACTTTACCATGGCTCGTTCCCAATCACTTTCCGGTTCGACGACAACATGTGTCCGCTGCGGCAACTGAGAGGGATGAACCCCCGTGCTCTCGTCGATGCTTAGAATGCGAAACGCCTGCATGCCCTTAGGCCGCCGCAAAACCTGACAATGAATGCGTGCGCCCTCGTAGGCTGTTTGATAACCGCCCGCCCGCAGACATGTGACGTGTAGCAAAACGTCGCCAAGGCCGTTGTCCGGCACTATGAAGCCGTAGCCCTTCGATGCATCAAACCACTTGATGGTGCCAGCAATCTCGAACACCTCCAATCCGGCAGCATCAAGCAACTGTTCATGCTGCTCAGGTGTGAGATCGCCGGGGTCACCCGACGGAGCTGCGCCTGGAACTTCCGCCGCTGGCGTTGCCATCCGGAACTCTTCTCCGGTCTCTGGCGTCTTGGAGTCCCCCATACTTCACCCCGCTTCTTACATTGCAAACTACTGTACCCCCAACATTGGGGGCACATGCGGTGCAGTCCCCGAGAACGCCCTCACATCCGCAGGACTGCGACTCAGCTGTTGTCACAAAATAACAGATTGGCTGCTTCGCCCAGTGCAGGAAAACAACAATGCACAATAACGAAAGTCCACTCCCGGAATTTTATGATCGAATTATCAAGCCCCGAGAGTTGAGCAACCAACCAACTGATTCGTTTGCCTAAAAAGTAATTATGGCAAGGCTACGATTGGTTTTCCACATTCCTTTCAAGTCTTTTCACAGACCTTGTCTATTTTTACAGCCGAAACAACAACCTTACGAATCAAAAAATATAGAAACCACTCCAGGTTGTGCCTTCAACATTTTTATAGTTTTGAGCAAGAGTCACTATCGATTCGATATAGACACCCGGCTCTGCCACCGCTCCGCCCCGTGTTTCCGGCAACGTTGGACGCCATCGTTGATCGTTCAGCGGCGCGTGTGATGACTTGTCCAATCCGCAGGGAGGCTCTAACTCCGACGTAGGTCATGGTTCGGTTTGACCAATTTGGGAGGACTTTCATGCGTTATCTGCACACGATGGTTCGGATCCGCGATGTTGACGAGAGCCTTGCGTTCTACCGCGACAGGCTCGGGATGGTTGAGGTGCGCCGCGTCGACAACGAAGCCGGCCGCTTTACGTTGATCTTCCTGGCAGCCACTGAGGACAAAGACACGGGCCTGGCGACCCGTGCGCCTCTGCTTGAGCTGACCTATAACTGGGATCCGGAAGAGTACGCCGGTGGCCGGAACTTCGGGCATCTGGCCTTCGAGGTCGACGACATTTACGCGACCTGCCAAAGCCTTATGGATGCCGGCGTCACTATTAACCGCCCGCCACGCGATGGCCGCATGGCTTTTATACGGTCCCCGGATGGCATCTCGATCGAGCTGCTCCAGAAAGGCGAAAGCCAAGCAAAGCAGGAGCCGTGGGCGTCCATGGGCAATACCGGTAGCTGGTAGATTGACGGGACAATCGGCCTGATCGCCGCTTCGCTCAGGCCGGCTCTCACGAACGTCGGCTATCGCCAGCTATCCACTGCGTGCCCGGCGCGCTCTGTGTAGATTGGAGCCTGTGTAGATTGGAGTCATTGTCATGCCTGACCTGGATCCCGGTTCTGACGACCCCGATCGGGCAACACGCGACACATTGGCGGGTTTTTCCGCAGCGCAGCGCGGACGCCCTTTCAACGACGATGATCATGATGACGACCCGCCGGATCGGACCTCCGGTCGCGCCTTGTTCGTAACTGTTATCGTCGTGATTGGCGTTCTCGTCATGACGCTTGCTCTGGTCATCCGTGCATCGTCCTCGTGATCCGGATCCGAACAAAGCGACAGTTGTCGTTGTTGGGGCTGGTCCGGCCGGCCTGATCGCGGCGGAAACAATCGCGGCGGCAGGCTATCGCGTTGTCATCTTCGACCAAATGCCCAGCCCGGCCCGCAAGTTCCTGATGGCCGGTCGTGGCGGCCTCAATCTCACGCACAGCTTTCCGCTCGAAACGTTTCTTGAGGCCTATGACGGCCGCCCCGAGACTGTCTCATCGGCGGTCAAGGCCTTCCCACCGGATGCGCTGAGGGCGTGGTCTCATGAACTGGGCATTGAGACCTTTGTTGGATCCAGCGGCCGCGTTTTTCCCAAAAGCCTCAAGGCATCGCCACTCCTGCGCGCTTGGCTTATGCGATTGCAAGAGGCCGGTGTGGACCTGCGGACACGGCATCGCTGGACGGGCATGACACGCGATCAGGTTCATACGTTTGAGACGCCCGATGGGCCGGTATCCGTCGCGGCATCCGCAAGTGTCTTGAGCATGGGCGGAGCCAGCTGGCCGCGCCTGGGTTCGGATGGTCAATGGCGGCCGCCTTTGGCCGAGCTCGGTGTGCCGACGACGGACTTCACCGCCTCAAACTGCGGCATCCGTGTGAGCTGGTCCGACATCTTGCGCAAGCGCTTCGCCGGCGCACCGCTGAAACGCATCGCGGTAACTGCCGACGGCCGCACGGTCCGCGGTGAGCTGGTGATTACAGATAGCGGTCTTGAAGGTGGGGCCATCTACGCCCTATCCCCGGAACTCCGGCGACTGTTGAACGATCAATCCGGCGTTGGCGCTGAGATCTTATTGGACTTGCGGCCCGATCTCACCGAACGCCAAGTGGCGGACCGGCTGGCGCGTCCATTCGGCCGAGCATCGACGTCGACGCATCTCAGAAAATCGGTTGGCCTGCACCCGCCGCACATCGCACTATTGCGAGAAGTCGGCGGTCCCGTCGACATTGGCGCTCCGGAGCAGACGGCCAGGGCGATCAAGGCTTTGCCTGTTCGGGTTTCAGGCCTGGCCGGTCTGGACCGCGCGATCTCAAGCGTTGGCGGCCTATCGCTGGAGGCCGTCGATCACGACTTCATGCTGAAGACCTTGCCGGGGGTCTTCGCCGCAGGTGAAATGCTGGATTGGGACGCGCCAACCGGCGGCTTTCTCCTTCAAGCCTGTTTTGCAACCGGCCGCGCAGCCGGGCACGGCGCAACCCAATGGTTGCGCCAGCAGAGTGTCGCTGAGACGGGCAAGCAGCCTCAGCACTGAGGCCACTCCTCTATTTATCCGCGACGGATTTTCGGCGCCGCCTGACCATCCAACATCACGTTGATGCACGTCGGTTGACCGCTCTTCAGTGCGACGGCCAAAGCGTCATCCAGCTCTGCCGGATTGGTGACCAACAGGCCCTTGCCGCCCATCGCCTCACACACGAGGTCGTATCTGGTTGGCAAGAGATCACAGCCGATGGCGCGGTCCGCGCCGTAGTCATTGATCTGAATCTGCCGCTCTGCATTCCAGCAGGCATCGTTCCCGACGATCACAATAAGCGGTAGTCCGTAGCGAACCGCCGTATCGAATTCTGCGAGGTAAAACCCAACGGTCCCATCTCCCATAACGGCAATGACGGGCTGGTCCGGCTCGGCAACACGCGACGCGATCGCGAACGGTAGCGATGCCCCGATCGCCCCAGAGACACTATTGGTCATACGCCGTTCGTGCGGCACGGTCTGGATCCATTGACCCACTTCACCGCCATCGCAAATGAGAACGGTTTCCGGGTGCGCACGGAGTACTTTCTCTACAGACCGACAAATCGCCAGCGGATGAACCGAACCCTGCGGCGCGGGTGGCAGCTCTGCCCATGAGGGTGGACGGTACGCAACAGCTGCGTCCACTTCGCTCCGCCACGCAGCCGCGTGTCCGCCGCCCTGCTCCAAAGTTCCCAACACGTCGAGCGCCGCATCCGGATCTGCGGCAACCGCGATACCGTGCGCACCACGGTCGGCAACACGCGAACGTTGTACATCATCAGGTTCCAACGTGACGATTGTGCATGCGGGATCAACAAATGGCGGGTGCCCAAACCGCAACGTGAAGTCCAGCGGTTTTGCAACCAGAAGGATCAGGTCAGCCTGGCTCAACACCTCCACAAAGGCACCGAGGCTGGGATCGTTCAGGCCACGCGGACTTTCCATCGTCACGCACGGGATGCCAAGGCGATCAGCCGCGGCCTGCAGAGACTTCAAGCGCGGCCCGCGGCTGAGCGATGGGCCACCAACCAGAAGTGGCCGCTGAGCGGCTGCCAGCGCAGCTTCAACGCGGGATTTAGCCGACGCATCAGGGATCTGCGGCGCCGCAGCCGCCGGGCCGTCTGCGCCCGGCGCTGATCCGGCTTTCTCGGCCTCTATGGCGTGATCAATCAAATTCGACGGTAAACTCACATGTACGGGACCGGGCCGGCCGCTAACCGCCAGCTCAAGCGCCGTGGCGATGTCCGGGCCCAGGCGGTCAACCGTCGGCACCATCCACGAGGCTTTTGTTACCGGTCGCGCCAGACCGGCCTGATCGAGCTCTTGGAACGCACCCAGATTCAGTTCGTCAGTCGGCGCATGTCCGGACAGCAGCACCATCGGACTGTCAGCAGCAATGGCAGAATACAACCCGGCCACAGCGTTTGCGTGCCCCGGCCCGCCGGTTGCCATCGCGATGCCTGGTCGCCCTGTAAGCCGGCCATAGGCGTCCGCCATGTGAACGGCGGCTGCCTCATGGCGTGTATGAATGAGACGGGGACCACCGACGGCCGCATCAAATAGCGACATGATGTGATTGCCGGACAAGGTAAAGATCGTGTCCACGCCCCCGTCTTGCAGGGCTTTGATCACACTTTCGGCACCACGTTTGCCACTGGTCATGGAAACTCCGTTTCAGGTTAGCGCTTGCACCGGAGATCGGGTCCGGCTGATCTGGCAGGCAGGCGACGTTCGTTTCGGGATGGGTATCGCCATAATCTGGGAGAAACGGCACGAAGAGTCGAGCCACAGCGCTGCCTTCAGTGCCTTATACGGAAAGCCCTCCGCTTGCGCGAAATCGCGCGTAGGACACGGAGAGGGACGTGATGACACAGCAGTCGATTACGGTCGTTGTTCCAGTGTTCAACGAGTACGGCGGCCTTGACGAGCTTCTTGCGCGGCTGCAGCCGTCGCTCGACGCAACTGGGCTGACCTGGGACATTCTGTTTGTCGATGACGGCTCACGGGACGGCACGTTTGAACGGCTTGCCGTTCTGCATGGGGAAGACCAGCGGATCCAGGTGCTGTCGCTGAGCCGGAACTTCGGCAAGGAAATCGCGATTGCTGCCGGCCTGCAGCACGCCCGCGGTGACGCCGTCATCATTATGGACAGCGACCTGCAACACCCCCCGGAGTTGATCGGGGAGTTTGTCCAACGTTGGCGACAAGGGTATCGCATCGTGTTCGGCCAACGCATGGATCGCGACACCGATAGCCCGGTCCGGTCGTTCTTCTCACGGTCGTTCTATCAGCTGTACAATGCACTCGTCGAAAGCGACATTCCGCCGGGTGCCGGCGACTTCCGGCTGCTCGATCGCAAGGCCGTCGACGCCATGAACCAACTGCACGAGAGCTCGCGCTTCAACAAGGGTCTGTTTGCATGGATCGGCTTTAAGTCGGTCGGCGTGCCGTTCACCGTTTCAGAGCGCGCGCACGGCGTATCGAAATGGAGTTTCCGGAAACTTGCGCGCTTCGCCATCGATGGCCTGACGTCGTTTACAACCTTACCGTTGCGTGTTTGGTCATTGCTCGGTGCGTTAATTTCGCTTGTCGCCTTCGTCTATGCCATGGTTGTGCTTGTCCAGACACTTGTGTTTGGCACCAATCTTCCGGGCTTTCCGACACTGGCCATTTCCATCATGTTCTTTTCAGGCGTTCAGCTGATCTCGCTTGGCGTCCTGGGGGAATACCTTGGCCGTGTTTATGAAGAGGTGAAGGCGCGCCCGTTGTACATTGTGGCTGACGCCGTCGGGCTTGACGACACGGGACCGCGCAAGCCGCACGTGCTGCAATCCGTGCGGCCACAGGCGGCGGAATAGACCGTGACTCAGTCGGACATGGCCGAAGCATACTCACGCCCACTATTGATTGCCGATGACTTCGGCCTCACGCCCGAGATTGACGATGGCATCGGCCAATTGGCAGATCAAGGTCGTTTGTCCGGCGCGAGTGCGATCGTCACCGGGCCGGACTGGGCGGCGTCGGCGGCGCGACTGGTGACACTGGCGCCCAAAATCGCTGTGGGTTTGCATTTGAACCTCACGGAAGGTCAACCGTTGGGGGATATGGCAACTGCCGCACCGAACGGGCATTTCCCGACCCTCTCCGCATTGCTCGCGCGCGTCATGACCGGCCGCATTCCCGGTCGCGAACTGGTCGCCGAATTCGGCCGGCAAATCGCGCGCTTTCATGAGGCAACCGGACGCTGGCCGGACTTTATCGACGGCCATCAGCATGTTCACGCCATGCCGGTAATCCGCCATGCCACATTGCGCGCACTTGAAACGCAACGGTGGCCAAGCAAGCCGCTGGTCCGCATACCCTCAGATACGCGAGCGCGCATCAGAGCGCGCAAGACCGCGGTCGCGAAAGCGACGTGCATCGCCGGACTGACGGCCGGTTTCCGACGCGCCGTTGCGCGGCAGGGCTTTCCGGTGCACGACGGCTTTGCCGGCGTTGCCAACCTGGGGCGGGTTGTCGACCTTGAGACGGAATTCGCACGCGCGCTTACGCCACAGGGCGCGGACCGACTTCTTGTGATGTGCCATCCGGCACGTGGCGGCTCAGATCGTCTGGCTAAGCGTCGGCGCGCGGAGTTCGATGCACTGATGACACGTCCGGACTTGCCCGACCTGCTGTTTCATCCAACCCGAACAGGCGACGGCGACATGATTGATTGGACCACCTGGTGACCCAACGGTTTCGCCATTTCGGTGGGTTCGTCCTGGCCGGTGCGATGGCGCTCATAGTCGACATCATCGTGTTGCAACTCCTGATAAGCCTTGCCAGTCTGCCGGCGGCCATGGCACGCCTCGTTGCCATCGCCATGGCGATGGTCGTGTCGTGGCTGATCAATCGCACCGTCACGTTTGCAGTTGCCGCACCTCCATCGTGGTCCGAGTTTTCAAAGTTTGCTGCGGCTTCTTGGCTGGCTCAGGCTGTGAACTACGGCGTGTTTCTCGTGCTGCTTGCGGCTGTGCCCAATCTGCCAGCCGCACTGGCTGTGGTGGGGGCGTCCCTGGTCGCGATGGTCGTTTCTTACATCGGATTTCGCTACGGCGTGTTTCGCCAATCCCAAGCTGATACCTCATCCGGAGCCCAACGCTCGTGACCGATCTCGCACGAAACGTACCGATCCTTATGCGCGCGGCTGACTTGCTTGCGCGCTATGATGTTGTGTTCTGCGACGTCTGGGGCGTCGTCCATAACGGCAGGACGGCCTATGTCGACGGCTGCGCCGCGCTGGAACGCTTTCGGGCGGCCGGTGGCACAGTCGTTCTGGTATCGAACGCGCCGCGATCCGGGCCCACCGTCGCGGAGATCCTGGCGGACAAGGACGTCCCGACAACGTCCTGGGATGACATCGTCTCATCCGGTGAAATCGCCCGCGCACATACGTTGGCACAAGGTTACACGGCGATTCATCACATCGGCCCGGACCGCGATCTCGACGTGTTTGACAATCTCGCCGTTGCGCGCGTGCCCCTGTCCGCGGCCCAAGCGGTCTTCGCTACGGGACTGATCGATGATCAAAACGAGACGGGCGAAGACTATCGCGCCATGCTGAAGCCGGCACGCGAACGCGGACTATCGTTCATCTGCGCCAATCCGGATCTTGTCGTGGATGTGGGCGGCACGCTCCTGCCTTGTGCCGGGTCGATCGCGACCGTCTACGAAAGCATGGGCGGGCCCGTGTTCTGGGCCGGCAAGCCACATGCGAGCGCCTATCATATGGCGCATCGTGCGGCGCAGCGCCTGCGCGGTACGTCGGTCAGCAAAGATCGCATCCTCGCAATCGGTGATGCGGTTCGCACCGACATCGCCGGCGCGTCTCAGTACGGCATTGAGTCCTTGTTCATCGGCCAGGGCATTCACCGCGAGGCCGTCATGCCGTCGGGCGAACTTGACCGCGACGCGCTCGACACGTTGCTGGCCGACAGTCCGCATCAACCGATCGCTGCGATGGCTACGCTGGCCTGGTAGGCGAATGCACCTACGGTCCCGCTGCCTCAAAGTTGTTGAACACGGTATCCGGTGCAGAGGTGTTATGTCGCGACGGTGTTGTGCGCCCAATCCACACCGATTTTGCACGTGCCGATTTGAACGACAGTATGCCGTGCTCCTGCCAGCCTTGTCCGTTCTCCGGCCGCACCGCAACGCGCGCGGCATCATTGTTGAATGCGGTGACGTACATGGAGCGGACCATGGCGAACGGCCGCCCCGTCACGGGTTGGTCGAATGTCACGTCCAGACGGTGGTGCGCCGTGTTCAGGTCACTCATCTTGACAGTGGCGCTGCCGCCAGCCTGAAATGTTAGCTTGAATTGCTTAGCCTTTGGCTCAAACGTAATCGTATCCAGGGCGACGATCGGGCGGCCGGCGTCCTCAACCGGTCCAATCAACACGGACGATCCAAACGCCGTAAGATCTCGTCCTGTCGGCGCTTTCGGCCGGATCCGCCAGTACCCATCCTGCGGGTAAAGCACGAGAACTTCCTCGCCGCCCATCGGCCGGATCATCCATACCTGGATAAGATGAAGGCCCTCGAAGGTCTGCGTGCCAATGCGCACTTTCGCGGTCGACGGCCGCCAGAACGTCGGAAACGTCCATCCCACGACCCACAGGGCCGGCTCTTCGTAGAGCGTGCGTCGTGTCGGAACCTTCACCTCTGACTTGAATGCCGGGTCGGCTGAAAAATCGCAGTTGGTCCAGTCGGCAGCGATGCTGTCACGCGACAGGCCGGGGAGGTACGCCGGATGCGCGGCTTCAATCCGGAACTTGCGCACGCGCTCCGACGTAAACGCGACAGCGACGTTATCTTTCTCGGCGCAGAGTACAGGTTCCGAAAGGTTCTTGACGTCAACGGCTATTGTGGATTTCGGCTCGGCGCGCGCCGTGTCGACCGCAGTTACGGACGCGACTATGGCCAAGGCGATCAATACCCTGCCGTAGTCTGCGATCAATCGCATGCTGCTCATCGCGACATCTCCCGTACCGCGTAAAAGTCCCCGGAATTAGCCTCATGCGGGATATCAGTGACGTAGGCAATCGCTTCGTCTGCACTGACCCAGGTGGGAAAGAGCAGTTCGTGCGTTTCGCCAAGAGCCGCGTTGAAGCTGTAACGACCCTGCGCCATCACTTGCTGTATTGACGCAACGGCGACATCGCGATTGATGGTCGTGAACTCAAACGACAGCGCCGGCAAAGGTACCGACAGTCCCGCCAGCACATCCGCCTCGAATCCCTCGACGTCGATTTTGACGAACGCCGGGACACCGTACCGAGCAATCAATGCATCAAGTGTCGTGACAGGGACATCGATCGTCGTGTCCCAGACCTGCTCGCGCCAACCGTCGGCGTCCGCGGCTGAGGCGACAAAGCTGTCGGATAGCGTCGACACCGTCGGATTGCTGGAATTCACATTGAGGGGCAGTTTCCCCTCCGTTGCGCCACACGCGGCCTCGACGACCGTAACCGACGCATCACCTGCGTAGATCTGGCGAATGGCGGCCGCGCAAAGTGGCTGTGGTTCCAGTGCGACGACGCGCGCGCCTGCACGTCTCAGCGCGCCGATCCGATCGCCGACATGACTTCCGATATCGAACGCCAAGTCACCGTCTGCCACGAACCGTGATGTCAGCGCATCCAGTCGCGCGTTCCGGGCCACATCATCATAGTAGTTGACGAAAGACGGCCGCAAAGACGCGAATGCCGGATCGCGGGCGAGCCCGGCGACGATGTCTGAAATCGCCGGCTTGGCTCGCTCTGATGCGCTCGATTGATCCATGACGACTGACCGCCTGATCAGCGTGTTCCTGCTGCTGCCGACTGCAAGGCACGAACTTCAGGTGGAGGGTCAAACTCTTCAGGCGTTCCACAAATGCGGAACGCAGACAGCAGCCTGCCCAGGGACGGACTCGCCGTGATGCTGGCAAATGGCACCGCCAGAAGATAACCAGCCGTCAATGGGAGCGACCAAATCAACGTGGTCGGACTCACGTAGTAAAGCGCGCCGCACACCAGACAGCCAAAGAGCGCCTGCTGCCACAGCGCCGCTGCCGCGCGTGACAGGGAAAGCCCGTAGGCGTCTCTGGTCTGCCCACTCCAGCGGACCGTCCGGCCAAACAGCAAACCGATCATGAAGATTGTCGTCCGTATGGTCGAAACGGCGCCTTGGAGAAACGAAAAGACCAGTTCCGTCATGGCACCAATGGCAAAGCGCAGACTGCCGCCGTACCGCGCAACACCACCTTGCGATAGCATCACATCGAGGAAACCGGCGAGCTTCGGGCTGAGATACATGCCTAAAAACCCGATGTAGAGCATAGCGGCCAGCTCAACCGGAAAGCCGGGAATTGCCAGAGCTTCTTGCGCCGCAAACGGTGACAGCGCGATCATCAGAGTCCAGGCCGGGATCGCCAGGAACATCAGTACGGCCCAGGCCAGCTGGAACCGGCTCAGCGGCTTCAAGCCCTTCATCCCGAGCAACTGCAAGTACTGCAGGTTGCCCTGGCACCAGCGGGTGTCACGCTGCATGAAGTCGAGAATGGTCGGTGGATTCTCCTCCCACGATCCACACTCTTCTGGCAACACGCGCACCTCGTAGCCGGCGCGGCGCATCAGCGTGGCCTCAACCTGGTCGTGGCTCAGCACATGCCCACCGAGTGGCGGCGTGCCACGTAGCATCGGAACACGGCAGTGTTTGGCGAACGGACGCACGCGAACCAACGCGTTGTGTCCCCAGAACGGCCCGCAATCGGCGGTCCACCAAGCCTGTCCAATGGTGTAGGCGCGCATGCCGTGACGCATGCCAAACTGGAAAATGCGTGCAAACGCACTCTTCGTCGGCAATCCCACGACAAGGCTTTGGAGAATTCCGATCCGGCGATGGGCCTGCATGATGCGGACAAGGCGGACGATCGTTTCGCCGGACATCAGACTGTCGGCATCCAGCGGCAGCATGAAATCATAGCCGCGGCCCCAACGCTCGCAGAAGTCCATCACATTGCCGGCTTTGTAGCCGGTGTTCTCGTCTCTGCGACGATAGGTAATGCGCGCGGCTTCGCCCGTGCCGACCTCGCTCTGCCATTCGGCGACGAGGGCCTCCTCAGCGGCTGCGACATCGGGATCGTTAGTGTCGCTCAACACGAAGTAGCTGAACTGCTGGCCATGCCCGGTACGATCAAGACTGTCCTTGACAATCGAAAGGCGGCTGAGCGCGCGACGGGGATCCTCGTTTCGCAACGTCATCAACACGGCCGTCCGAGCGGTGATCGGAGTCGCCGCATCTCCGGCAGCGGCAAACGGCGCGACGACACGCATCGGATCGCGCGTTCCGTGAAGAATGCTAAGACCGACTAAAGCGTTCCAGAAGCCCAACACTGTCCAGGGAGCCGCGATCGCAAATGCCGTTAGCAACGCAACATCAGTTGCAGACCAACCGCCGTAAGACAGGACATACCCAACGGCCGACAGTAGCGCCACATAGGTCACGCCCAGCGCACATGCCGTCGCAATTCGGCGACGGGCAACCTGCGCCATAGATTGGCGCTCTCGCTGTAGCATCCGTACTGTCGCGCCCTGGCTGTCCAGGATCGCAATCGGCTCAAGTGTTTGGCTCATGGCATCTCATGCGAAGTTGTGCTTGCGGACGCTCCCGCCGAGAAGAAAGGTCACGCGATGACGCACGATTCCCTCTCCGCGACGACGGCAACCGCATTGTGGTACGTTGACCGAGGTCGCATAGCTCTTATCGATGAGCCACTTCCCCCGATCGCGGAACACGATGCTCGGCTGCGAACGCTTTTCAGTGCTGTAAGCCGAGGAACAGAACGCTTGGTTTTTCGTGGTGCCATACCCGAGACGGAGTGGGTGCGGATGCGTGCTCCGTTTCAAGCCGGCTCCTTTCACTTCCCGGTAAAATACGGCTATTGCACGGTCGCCCAGGTCGAAAAGGGGCCGCCCGAACTCGAAGGGGGTGTGGCATTTTGCCTGCATCCTCATCAGGACCGTTTTGTTGTTCCCGTCAGCACATTGGTTCCCATTCCGCGGGAGATTCCTGCGAAACGCGCGACACTTGCGGCCAATATGGAAACTGCACTGAACGCGCATTGGGATGCGTTTACGCAAGCTGGAGATCGCATAATTGTGATCGGGGCCGGAATCGTTGGATTGCTTACGGCCTATCTTGCAAGTCGGATGCCGGGCACGGACGTCACGCTGATCGACGTCACCGATTCGCGTCGCGATGTGGCAGAACACCTTCGCATTAAATTTGCGACGCCATCTGACATTCCCGGCGATGCCGATGTCGTGTTTCACACCAGCGCATCCGAAGACGGCCTACGCACCGCGATCACGGCCGCCGGCGACGAGGGGCGGATTGTGGAAGTCAGCTGGTTTGCCACACGGGACGTTGGCCTGACGCTGGGCGGCGCGTTCCACAGCCGGCGTCTTTCACTGATCTCAAGCCAGGTCGGGCGCGTCCCGCCCCACCGCCGCGCGCGTTGGTCCAACGTGCGCCGATTGCAAACAGCGATCTCGCTGCTGGCAGACCCGCTGTTGGACGTGCTGGTGGAGCAAGAAATTGCATTTCGGGACGCACCGGATCTTCTTCCAAAGGCATTGACCGAGTCTGCCTCGGAATTGCCGCCGGTCATCCGTTACGAAGCTGCCGATGTATGAAGTCGGACTCGGAGCCGTAGACGTGCAGATCGTCCGTCGACGTTTACCGATCAGACATGACGAAAGCCAAACCGCCAGGAGCCAGCGATGTTCGCTGTTGAAGTTCGTGAAGCCATTATGATTGCGCACAGCCTGCCCGACCCGTTTTTCGGACCGGCGGCCAATAAACATGGCGCAACATTTGTTGTTGATGTCGCCTTTTTCCGCGAGGCGTTGACTGAGCACAATGTGGTCGTCGACATCGGTCGCGCGGGAGAGACGTTGAAGTCCGTCCTGGCACCGTTGGCCTATCAGGATCTCGACACCGTCGAGGCGTTTGCCGGCCAGCTCACAACAACGGAGTTCCTCTGCAAGCACATTTTTGACGAGATGGTTGCAGCCGTTCGGCGCGGCGACCTTGGCCCGGGATCGGACGGACTGGCGAAAATCAGAGTGACGCTTGGGGAAACACATCTGGCCCGCGCGTGGTTTGAAGGCCCGGTGTTTGAGAGCCCCGTTCATGCTTAACGTGGGTTTCGCCATCCCAGGAGACCTGCAGGCACCAACCGGTGGCTACGCCTACGCGCGGGAGCTGTTCCGCCGGTTTGCGGCGCACGACATCCAGGCCAGCCACATCCAACTGCCG
This sequence comes from Pseudomonadota bacterium, assembly GCA_039186015.1. GTDB lineage: Bacteria > Pseudomonadota > Alphaproteobacteria > Rhizobiales > Hyphomicrobiaceae > JBCBWG01. The sequence continues at coordinate 8,827 of JBCDAH010000025.1, read as the reverse complement.
GCGGGATTCCCGTTTCCGGATGCCAACGACATTGCAGACACCGAAAGCCGATTTGCTCAGATCGGCCCACAAACGCCCCTGCTGATTGACGGCTTGGCGTACGGTGCATTTCCAGAGCATCTGGCGGCAGCGCTACCGCATCCTTTGGTGGCACTCATCCATCATCCGCTGGCGCGTGAGACCGGCTTGTCTGACGAACAGGTCGCCTCCCTTAAACAAAGTGAACGCGCGGCTCTGCGCCGTGCTGATCGGGTGATCACGACAAGCACGGAAACGGCAGACATCCTTGCCCGTTGCTATGACGTGTCGGCAGACAAGCTCTCGGTCGCCGAACCGGGGACGCCGGCGCCCCGCCGGCATCGCGGCTCTCAGTCTGCGACCATGCAACTCCTTGCGGTCGGCGCCGTATCGCACCGTAAGGGCTATGACGTGTTGTGCTCGGCCCTCGCAGGGCTCTCTGACGAGACGTGGCATCTGACGATTGTCGGAGACACCACCCGCAACCCGGCGGTCACGGAGACGCTGCGCCGTCAGATCGCCGATGACGGATTGGCGGATCGCGTGACGCTGACCGGCGCGGCAACTGCGGACGAGCTGGACCGTCAGTATCACAACGCTGATATCTTTGTTCACGCTGCGCATTATGAAGGTTACGGCATGGTTTTGACCGAGGCGCTGTCGCGCGGCCTACCGATTGTGACGACATCGAATGGCGCCGCGGCAGAGGCCATCTCACATGATGCCGCGATCAAGGTCCCGGCGGACGACGTGTCCGCACTCGCAGCAGCGCTTGCGGCTGTGATTGGCGATGCGGCCCAGAGACGGCACCTCTCGGATTGTGCATGGGCGGCAGCCCAGACGCTGCCGACATGGGACCAAACCACGCAAACCGTCGCCAAAGTCCTGAGGGGGATCGCCGAATGAGCGGTTTCGATCCGGAGTGGTTGGCACTGCGCGAGCCGGTGGATCACGCCTCCATCAACGCCGCGTTGCGGCGCGCGCTTGTTTCCCGTCTTCAGCATAAAGAGACGATATCCGTGGTTGATCTCGGTTGCGGAACCGGGTCGAACCTTCGCAGTCTCGCGCCGTGGTTCCAGCAACGACAGCACTGGATGTTGTTGGACTATGACGTCGCTTTATTGGCAGCCGCCGCTTCGGCAGATCACCCTCCAAATGTCTCGGTCGCCACCGTCCGCCACAATCTCCGCGACGCAGATCTCAACTCCGTTTTCGCAAACGTCGACCTTGTGACTGCCGCCGCGCTTTTTGATCTTGCGTCGTTGGACCTGGTGCAACGTGTGGCTGCGGCGGCGGCGCAGCAGCGCGCCGTATTCTATACCGTACTGACGTACGATGGCATCGCGAGTTGGCTGCCTGAGCACCCGGCCGACGGCGACATGCGGCGTCTCTTCAATCTGCATCAGCGGGGGGACAAAGGGTTGGGGCCGGCGCTCGGGCCAGCGGCAACGGATGCCTTGGCTGACGCATTTGCGGGTCACGGCTACGAGGTTCTCAGAGGACGGAGCCCCTGGGTGCTTGCCCCTCAGAACGCACATTTACGCATGCAGGTTGATACGGGCTGGGCCGGCGCAGTCAAGGAGACCGGCCAGCTGTCGAATGCGATGATCGAGAGCTGGCTGCAGCACCGGACAACCCATCCCGAGGCGGTGACTATTGTTGGCCATGAGGACTTGCTCGCCGTGCCTGCCGCCTGATTTGTCGTTTCGGAACGTCGTGCAGTCAGCTGCGCGGCCGGCCGGACGTCATGCGTGTAAGCACGCCATTGCGCAGCACGATGTGATGGTAGAGCGCCGCTCCAACATGAACGGCGACGAGTGCCATCAGCGCATAACCGAGCAGACCGTGGACGGCGAAGGCCTGTGCGGCCAGATCCTTATCGGGCGCGACGAGCGCCGGCAGTTTCAGCCCGCCGAACGTGTCCAAAGCCGGAAAGGCCGAAACGCCGATCCAGCCGGCAAGTGGCATAGCAATCAGCACGGCATAAATCGCCCAGTGCGTGATCTTCGAGGCGACGATGTGGAATGTGCTCAAGCTCGGCTCATGGTCCGGCGCGCCGGCGAACACCCGGTAGATCAAGCGTAGAACAACCAGGCAGAGCAACGTAAAGCCCGCGAGCTTGTGTCCGCTGTAGAGCAAATTGGTCGTTGCGTCCCAGAGGTTAAGCTCTTTGCCGCGGTACGTCATATACAGCCCGACGGGAACGAGCACCGCGATAAACGCAACTGTCGTCCAGTGGAAGAGGCGGGCGACGAGCGAGTATCCGATCTGCTCGGTGGCAACGCGCGGTTGGTCAGATCCAGACATCGCTCAGGGCTCCTCACCTCATTGTCGAAACCTGCAGACAAAAAGAACGTCCCCATCGTCAAGCACAGTCACCTGCGTGACAGGACGGTGGGCCATCCGCAGCGTGTCGATCGGCGCCAGGTCCAATCCGCTGATCCCGGACCCAAGAATCATGGGGGCGACCAGCAGATGAAGCTCGTCGACGACACCGGCATCGATAAACCGGGAAACCGTCGTCGCACCGCCTTCGATCAGAATGCGGCTCAAGCCGCGTTTTGACAGCGCTTCAATAATGCGGCCCGGTGCAAGAACTCCATTGACGCGGCGCACCACGATGTCACCGGGTTGTCCATCAGGCGCGTCGTGCCCGCGGATGACCAGCACAGGTGCGGCCTGATCTGTACACAACTTGGCATCTTTGGGCATTTTGCCGGATGGATCAATCACAACGCGGGTCGGGTTTCGTCCCGGGACGCGGCGCACCGTGAGCTGCGGGTCGTCCGCCAGGACCGTGCCAACTCCAACAACAACGGCATCGACTGCCGCGCGGAGCCTGTGCACATGGATGAGTGCGGACTCGCCATTGATCCAACGGCTTTCGCCATTTGGCAGCGCAATCCGTCCATCGAGCGATTGGCCGAGCTGCGCAACAACGTAGGGTCCATCGGCGGGGCGATTTGCAAGGTCCGCAAGAACCTTGGCCGCACCGCCGCCATCTGAATCAACCACATTTTGAATCATTAACGGCCCTCAGACGTCGCCCGGTTTGGACAAAGGCTGCAAGTATCAAAACGCTTTCGGCTTGCTGTGCCGCAAACAGCCGCGTAGGTCCAGCTGACGCAAGTGACACTCGATGGCGACTGGGGCGCATCTATGTTTGACAGTGAAATTCAGCGTGATGCGTTGCCGGAGATCGACACTCATGACGTAGGCTGGCCACTTGTTCCGGTCGCGATCGGCTTGGTCTTGGCCTGGCTCGTCCTCGCCCTGCCCTGGCTGGATGGGACGTTTACGATCCCCTGGGACGGCAAAGCGCATTTCGCACCGCAAGTCCATTTTATGGCGGCCACGATCGGACGCGGCGAATGGCCGTGGTGGACGCCGCATGTGTTTGCCGGACATCCTCAGATCGCTGATCCGCAGTCGATGATCTTTTCGCCGCCGATGGCAGCGCTCGCCCTGATCACGCCGACGCCAAGTCTCTGGGCCATCGACATGGCCGTGCTGGTCACAGTCCTTTTCGGCGGTCTGGGCGTTGTTGTCTTTGCCAGACTGCGGCGATGGCACTGGGTCGCCGCACTCGTCGCGGCGCTCGTTTTCATGTTCGGCGGCTCGATGGCCTGGCGCCTGCAGCACTTCGGCCAGGTCATGAGCATGGCGTATCTGCCGTGGGCAATCCTGTGCATCGATATTGCGCTCCGTCATGGGCGGACCTGGGCGGGCGCAGCCGCCGGCATCTTTGCGGCTGCGATCTTCCTCGGTCGCGATCAGGTCGGCTTGCTCTCTATCTATCTGTTGTTCGCCTACGCGCTCTCGCTGCTCTTCTCGCGCCACCGCGCGAAGTTCGTGTCGATCTTACTGCCAGCCGCTGCTGGCCTTGTGATCGGCATTGCCATTGTCGCCATCCCGCTCATGCTCACTTTGGCATTTGCCGCACAATCCAACAGACCTGCGATCGACCTCGCCGGTGCCGGTGCCGGGTCCTTGCACCCTGCCCTCCTGATGACCGCCGTCGTGCCCAATCTCTATGGTGCCGCAGGCGATATGATCGACTACTGGGGGCCCCCGAGCCTGATCTGGGAGGACACGGGGCTGTTTATCGCCCAGAACATGGGAGTTGTGTACATCGGCGCGATACCGCTGATGGTTTTGGTGATCGCGGCAGTCCGTGGCTGGCTATGGGATCGCAAGATCGTCTTTTTCACCGCGAGCGCAGCTGTCGCACTTGTTTACGCGCTCGGCTGGTACACGCCGATTTTCCAGGCCGTTTACGAGGTGGTGCCGGGTGTCGACAAGTTTCGTCGGCCGGCTGACGCGACGTTCCTGATTGGTGGCATCGCCGCATTTCTCGTCGGGTGGGGATTGGACCGCGGCCTCAATGCCACCGATCGGCTGGAGAGCATTCGCCCGTTGCGCTGGAGCGTGATCGTCGCTGGGACCGGTGTTGCCCTGACGGTGCTGATCGCCCTGTTCTGGGGACGATTTGTTGGTGCTGCGCCAAACATTGTCCTCAGTGCAGCCACGTTTGTCGTAGCTATCGCCGTCTGCGCGATCGCCTATTGGATTCGCCTGATCCGTCCGACGGCGGCCGGCCTGCTAGTGGTGACCGCCGTGACGCTCGATCTCGGACTCCATAACGGGCCGAACGGCGCAAACGCCCTGTCAACGAACACGATTGATATGCTTCAGCCTGCCGCACCGAATCCGACCCTTGCGAAGCTGTCGTCGCTTGTGGAAGCCAGTACGACGGATCAATATCGTCCCCGCATTGAATTCGTCGGTCTCGGATATCACTGGCCAAATGCGAGCTTGACCCATGGTCTCGACAATACGCTTGGCGCCAATCCATTGCGGTTGGCCTGGTACGCCGGAGCAACCGGGGCCGGAGATACGGTTGCAAGCTTCGACCAGCGCACATTCTCGGCGCTGATGCCGAGCTATACAGCGCCGCTCGCCCAGCTGCTCGGTCTGAAGTACATCGTCACCGGTCGTCCTCTGCCGACCGATTCTGGACCGGGGAGAGGTCTGCGTCTGGTGGCCACAATTGGCCCACGCCATATCTACGAAACGCCTGCTAGCATCCCGCGCGTCGTTTTCGCAACGCAAGCCGTCGTTCGCGATGCCGTATCCGGACCGCAGCGGACCGTTCCAGATCTCGACTACACATCGACGGTGCTTCTCGAGCCGGGCGCACAAGCGACGCGTACAGGCGCGACAGGAACCGCACGCATTGTGACCTATGAGAATACCGACATCACGATCAGCGCCGAAAGCGACCAGGGCGGCTGGGTCGTTCTCCACGACGTTTGGCACCCCTGGTGGCGCGTGACGATCGACAATCAACCGGCCGAGCTGTTGCGGGCGAATGTTCTGTTCCGTGCCGTTGAGGTCCCAGCCGGTCGTCATGTCGTCCGCTTCGGCTTTGCTCCACTGGCGGGGGCCTGGCGCGATCTGTTTGCTCCGCCGTTGTCCAAACCCCAAACCGCACCACGCGCTCGACCGGAGGGCCTGTGAGCGTTACGCAAGCTTATCTCGCCGCGCTGCGATTCCTGACGCGTGAGCGCGGCCTGTCGATTGCACTGGCTATTGCCAGCGGCGCAATCGGGATCGTCCAGATGATTGAACCCGTATTGTTCGGGTTGGTCGTTGACGCCCTGAGTCGCGGTGGAAACGCGTGGCCGGCAATCGTGACCTGGGCCGTGCTCGGTCTGGTCGGCATTCTCGCCAGTGTCCTCGTTGCCGTTGCGGCGGACCGCCTAGCCCACCGTCAACGCCTTGCCGCGATGCATGCCGCATTCGAGCGCGCGATTACATTGCCGATCAGCTATCACGCCGATCGCGGAACGGGCTCGGTCATTCGTACCATCGTTGCCGGTGCGGATGCTCTGTTCGGAACGTGGCTGTCCGTGTTTCGCGAGCAATGCACAGCTGTGATTGCGATTGTCGTGCTGACACCCGTTGCATTCTGGATGGAATGGCGTCTGGCCCTCCTGCTCGTCGCGCTCGCCACGCTTTACGCCGTGCTCAACGTGGTGGCCGTGCGCCGCACGAGTGGTGGCCAGGCGAATGTTGAGCACCACCATATGGAAGTGTCGCGACGGGTCGGCGATGCGCTGACAAACGTGTCGATCGTGCAGAGCTATGGCCGACTCACGCGCGAGACCCGCGCCTTGCGGGGCGTGATGGACGACCTGCTTGTCGCGCAATATCCAGTGCTGACATGGTGGGCCGTCCTGACTGTACTGACACGTGCGGCATCGACCATAACGATGGTTGCCATTTTCGCCGTTGGCGCTTTGCTGGCGGCCACTGGCGAAGTAACCGTCGGGGAGATCGTCAGCTTTGTCGGCTTTGCCGGCCTTCTCATTGCGAAGCTCGACGCGCTGACATCCTTTGTGTCGCGCGTCCTGCTTCAGGCCCCAACCATCCGATCACTGTTTGAGTTGCTTGATGCGCCCTCACCGATCGTGGACGTCGCGAATGCGCCGCCGCTCAGCATTCCGCGCGGCGAGATACGATACGACGGTGTCACCTTGCGCTATGGGGACGGTCAGCAAGGGGTATTCGATCTCGACTTCGTGGTGCCGGCCGGCGCGACGGTTGCGCTGGTTGGGCCGACAGGTGCCGGTAAGACGACCACGGTGGCGCTGCTTCAACGCCTGCGCGATCCGGACGCGGGCCAAATTCTGATCGACGGACAACCGATCAACGCCGTCAGCCTCGCGTCACTGCGACACGCGATGGCCGTGGTTTTCCAGGATTCGGGAATATTCAACCGGTCGATTGCCGAGAACATCGGCATCGGTCGCCCTGACGCATCTGAGGACGATATCGCCGCGGCTGCCGCCCAGGCCGAGGCGTCTGAATTCATCGCGACAAAGCCGAACGGGATGGCGTTCGTTGTCGGCGAACGCGGTGCGGCCCTGTCTGGTGGAGAACGTCAACGTGTCGCAATTGCGCGTGCGATATTGAAAGACGCGCCCATCCTCATTCTCGACGAAGCAACAAGCGCTCTCGACACGGCGACGGAAGCGACGATCAAACGCGCGCTGGATCGCGTCCGGGCCGGGCGGACGACCATCGTCATTGCGCACCGGCTGTCGACCGTTGCCGATGCCGATGTCATCCTCGTCATGGATCGTGGGCGTATTGTCGAGCGCGGTCAATTCGATGACCTCGTCAGCCAAGGCGGACTGTTTGCCCGCCTTGTCGCCGAAGGCTCACTGATCAAGCCGCGAGAAACCGACTGAGTGATCTCTGTCGCGTCGATGATCGCATTGTGGTGGGAACTGAAGACACCGTAATTAGCTGATTAGAGCTTGTGGTCCATGCGGGCCCGCTTGGTGTCGAGATACTTCTGATTGTGCTGCGACGGTGTGGTGATGCTGCGCGCCTGGTCGACAACCTCAATACCATGCTCGGTCAGTTTCGAAACCTTGACCGGATTGTTTGTCATCAACCGAATACGCTCGAAGCCCAAGTACTTCAGGATTTTGGCCGGCAGCTTGTAATCGCGGGCGTCGATCGGTGCGCCGACGGCGACATTGGCATCAACCGTATCCAACCCACGATCCTGTTCGGCGTAGGCCTGCAGCTTCTTCACGAGACCGATCCCGCGACCTTCGTGGTGCGGCAGATAGATAATGATGCCCAACTCCGACGTGAGAACACGCTCGATCGCAAGCTGAAGTTGCGCATAACAGTCACAGCGAAGCGAATGAAAGACATCGCCGGTCACACAGCCACTGTGAACACGTACGAGCGGGGCAACCTCTGATGCAGCGTTCTCACCCCGATGCACAAGCGCCATCGCCTGATAGGAACTCGAGTCGTCCTCGAAGGCATGGGCTTCAAACATAACTTCCGTACCGCGGAATTCGACCGGCAATACCGTTTGTGCAATTTCGTCAAACATGCCCTCGCCACGCACATCGAGCTCGCGATCGCGAGTCGTGAGGCCTGGCAGTACGGACACGGACGGCGATCCGTTGCGGATACGCGCCTCAAACCGCTCGACTGTCGAGCTGCCAGATGACGCACCCGCGGGCGAAGGACGTTGAGAAGCTGACATTTTATGCCTCTTGTATGCTCATGTTCGGATAAATGCTTATCCGTCAGTATCCGGCGCGCGATACGCACAATGTTGCGAAACCGTACATGACGGCCGTGTGAACGGCCGCTAATGCACAACGTGCCACGATCCGGGGCTGTAACGTCCGTGACTTTCGTCCAGTTCACGCCGAGTCATTAACGACGCCGGACTCAGCGGGCGGAAATCAGAGCTAGAACTGTGGCGCGAATAGGGTTCCGTGACAGCTTTCGTGCACCGATCACTTATGCTTGAGCAGCGCAAAAATGCTTTTAGCTCAATACCTTCAAGCGATCTTATCGCCAAGCTCATCGGCGATGTGTGTGCGGATGATATCGTCAAAACTCGCGTCTGCCCGGAACCCGAGATCCGTCGCGCGGCGTGCGTCGAAGTTCCGTGGCCAGCCCGAGACGATCCCGATAATCGTCTGATCCGGACTATGCTTAATACGATTAGCGACTGTATCTCCGGCGACGCGGCGCAACGCCGCAATCTGCTCTCCGACAGTTACCGACACACCCGGCATCGTCAGGTTGCGACGCGGGCCAATGGCACCCGTGTCCATTGTAGCCGCATGCACGAGGAAGCCGACGGCAGACCGAGGCGACGCGTGCCAGTGGCGGACGTCCTCAGACACCGGAAGAACCGCCTCTTCTCCGGCAAGCGGTTCGCGAATGATATTGGAAAAGAAGCCGGACGCCGCCTTGTTCGGCT
>JBCDAH010000024.1:0-42001 GCA_039186015.1 Pseudomonadota bacterium | reverse complement strand
CTGCGCGCTTGATGTCATCGGGGCCACATTCATCCGGGAAGTCGAGAACGGCGAGATCATCGTGATCACGGAGAATGGCATCGAGAGCCACAAACCGTTCCCGCCACGACCAGCGCAGCCCTGCATTTTCGAATACATCTACTTTGCCCGACCCGATTCAATCGTTGGCGGTCGTAGCGTATATGAGTTGCGCAAGGCTATGGGCGCGCAACTGGCGCGCGAAGCGCCCGCGGATGTCGATATCGTGGTTCCGATTCCCGATTCCGGTGTGCCGGCTGCCCTCGGTTTCGCGAATGAGGCCGGGCTGCCGTTTGAGTACGGGATCATCCGCAACAACTACGTCGGACGCACGTTTATCGAAACGGCCCAGCAGATTCGACAGCTGGGCGTAAAGCTCAAGCACTCAGCCAACCGCGCGGTTATTGAGAACAAGCGCATTGTCCTCATCGACGATAGCGTCGTCCGCGGCACGACATCTCAAAAACTGGTCAACATGATGCTGGCAGCAGGTGCGCGCGAAGTTCACATGCGCATCGCATGTCCGGAGATCAAATACAGCGATCACTACGGCATAGACACACCGCGAACGGAAGAACTGTTGGCGTCCTCCCGGTCCGTGGAAGAAATGCGCGAATATATGGGCGCGGCCAGCCTCGCGTTCCTTACGGTCGACGGCTTGTACGCTGCGATGGGTTGCGGTCCTCGGAACCCCGCCATCCCGCAGTTTACAGATCACTGTTTTACCGGCGACTATCCAACGGCACTGACCGACCTGGAACGTGCCGCCGGTGGTCGCGAAAGCCGCCAACTCTCGCTGCTCGCGGAAGCGCGTTAAACGACTGCGGCCACGCGCGACAGGTTGGCTGATTGCATTGACCATACAGGACACGCGTGGCGTTCAACTGTGGCGCGATCCATGAATGGTCTTCCGGAGCTATGAGTTGGGATGTCGGACCCTGCGAACACCAAACCACTGTCGGGACGGGTCGCACTGATAACGGGGGCCTCACGTGGCATTGGCCGCGCCGTCTCGCTGGCGTTGTCTGACGCTGGCGCCCACGTTGTCATAGCAGCCCGGCGTCCGTCCGCACTTGAGGACCTGGATGACGAGATTCAGGATCGCGGTGGCTCATCAACGCTGGTCCAACTCGACCTGCGTGAGTTCGACAAGGTCGACGCGATCGGGCCCAGCCTCTACCAGCGCTGGGGCAAGTTAGACATCTTGGTTGGCAACGCCGGTATTCTTGGCCCGCTCTCCCCGTTGAACCACATCACCGAAGCCGCATGGCAGGAGGTGATGGACATCAACGTCACGGCAAACTGGCATCTCATCCGAAGTTGCGATCCCCTTCTCCGTGCCGCAGATGCCGGTCGTGCGATTTTTGTGAGTTCCCGCGCAGCGGATGCGCACAAGGCATACTGGGGACCATACGCGACGTCGAAGGCGGCTCTGGAAGCTCTGGTCAAGACCTACGCGCGCGAGCTCGCCAACTCCAATGTGCGCGCCAACTTGGTTCGACCCGGCCCAATCGCAACCGATATGCGGTCGCAGGCCTTTCCTGGCGAAGATCCGGCCTCCATCAACCAGCCAGCGGATATTGCGCCTTTGTTTCTGAAACTGGCCGCGACCGAGATAACGGCCAACGGTGAAACATTCACCTATGAGGACGCGAACTGACGGCCGGCCGTTAGGTCAAATCCGTTTCAAGACGCGTCACTCACGCGAAGTCGATCACCATACCGTCATAGGCCGGTTCGACGTTGTCCGGCAGCTCCCGCCGAAGCGCTTCATAGTCCAGGTCGACATGCAAATGCGTGAGCACGGCGCGCTTCGGCTTGAGCCGCTCGATCCACGCAACCGCTTGCTTGACGGTGAAATGGGAGGGGTGCGGCACATAACGCAACGCGTCGACAATCCAGACGTCCAGGCCCTGCAGCAGCTCTAGGGACTCATCTGGAAGGTTTGAGATGTCAGGAGAATACGCTACGTCGCCAACCCGATAGCCGACGCTACTGATCCCGCCGTGATCTTGCCTGACCGGCAACGCCGACACTGTCCCGCCGGGGCCATCAACATCGATCGGCACACCGTACGTCAGGTCATTTCCGTCGAGAATCGGCGGATAGTCCGCTCCGGGTGGACGCTCGAAACAATATCCGAACCTTTGATACAAGGTTTCCCGTGTCGGCCCGTCAAACCATACATTCAGGCGCCGCTTCATCCGGTAGACGAGCACTCTGAGATCATCGATGCCGTGCGTGTGATCTGCGTGGTCGTGCGTATAGAGCAATCCGTGAAGCGCGCCGACGTTGGCGTCCAACAACTGCTCCCGGACGTCCGGACCCGCATCAATCAATACGCGCGTCCGTCCGCGCTCGCCTGTCCGATCAACCAGCGCGGAACACCGCCGTCGCCGGTTCTTCGCATTCGACGGATCGCACTGTCCCCAATCGGCACCGATACGTGGCACGCCACCCGACGACCCGCACCCGAGGATCGTGAGGCGGTAGCTCATGCAGCCACACCCGGCGCCACAGCCTCGCGCGGCACCTTCTGGAACAGGCGGAAGAAGTTTTCTGTCGTCGCAGCCGCAATATCCGAGATCGGCAAACCTCGCGCATCCGCAAGCGCCTGGGCCGTGTGGACGACATAGGCCGGCTCATTGGTCTTACCGCGATAGGGCACTGGCGCAAGATACGGGGCATCCGTCTCGACCAAAATACGATCCAGCGGAACGGCGCGGGCGACCGCGCGCAGCTCGTCAGACTTCTTGAAAGAGATCACGCCGGAAAACGAGACATACAGGCCGAGCGCCACCGCGCGCGTCGCAAGATCCAGGCCTCCGGTATAGCAATGCAGCACCGCCGGGAATGCGCCGTTTGCCGCCTCACTTTCCAGGATCTCCGCCGTGTCCGCTTCAGCGTCTCGCGAGTGGATTTCAAGCGGCAGCCCTGTCATGCGGGCTGCAGCGATATGCCGGCGAAACCCGTCGGCCTGACCTTCCCGAGAGCTCTTTTGATAGTGATAATCCAACCCGGCTTCACCGATTGCGACGACCTTGGGATGCTCCGCCAGCCGCGCCAGTTGTTCCGGCGTCACATCGAGCTCCTCGTCTGCATAGTGCGGGTGCGTACCCACCGAACAGAACACTGTTTCGTTCTGTTCTGCGACGGCACGAATGGTGTCGAACCGCGCAACGCGAGTGCAGATTGTCACCATCAAGCCGACACCCGCCGCGTGCGCGCGCGCAATGACGCCGGCGCGGTCTTCGGCCAGCTGCGGGAAATCGAGGTGACAATGGTGATCAATCAGCATCAACGTTAGCCTTTGTCTTCCGCGTCCGCCGCAATGTGTCTCGGGAAGACCCCGGACGGTTGCGGCAACACCGTGCGTGCGGTTAGCCGATGCCCCGGCCCCAGCGCAGCGAACGTCCTTTGTTCCGGTTCGGTCTGGCCCAGGTAATCGAGCAGCCGCCCGGCCGCATTCGGTGTCACAGGTTGTGCAAGGATCGCCGCTTGCCGGACAACCTCGGCCGTCACGTAAAGAATGGTCTCCATTCGCTTCGGGTCCGTCTTACGCTTTGCCCAAGGCTCCTCGCCGGCGAAGTAGCGATTTGCGTCCGCCACGAGATCCCAAACCGCGTCCAGATAAGCTTTGATCGCCTGACGATCCATCGCCTCCCGCGCTTGGGCATATACGGCATCTGCTTGCGACAGGATTGCTTTGTCCTGGTCCGTTAAGGCGCCCGGCTCCGGCGCGCACCCATCACAGTTTTTTGCGATCATCGACAAAGACCGCTGCGCCAGGTTCCCGAGATCGTTCGCCAAATCGGCATTGATCCGCGTGGCAATCGCCTCCGGACTGTAACTGCCGTCCTGGCCGAAGCTCACTTCCCGCAGGAAGAAGTAGCGCAACTGATCGACGCCATACGCTGCCACGAGATCGAACGGATCGATCACGTTGCCGACGGACTTGGACATCTTCTCCCCCTTGTTGAAGAGGAAGCCATGCGCAAACACCCGCCTGGGCAGGCGCAGACCTGCCGACATCAGAAACGCCGGCCAATAGACGGCGTGGAACCGCACGATGTCCTTGCCGATCACATGCACGTCTGCAGGCCAAAATCCCCACAACGCATGCTGATCATCCGGAAAACCGACGCCCGTAATGTAGTTGGTCAAGGCGTCGACCCAAACGTACATCACATGGGCGTCGTCATCGGGAACCGGCACCCCCCAATCAAACGTCGTACGGGAGATCGAGAGGTCCTTCAGCCCGCCCTCGACAAAGCGCACCACTTCGTTCCGACGTTCCGGCGGCAAGATGAAACCGGGGTTTTGAGCGTAGTGCTCCAGCAGCCGGTCCTGATAAGCAGACAGCCGGAAAAAGTACGTCTGCTCTTCAACCCATTCGACTGGCGTACCTTGTGGTGACAGCTTGTGACCGTCGTCGGATTGGCTGAGCTCGCTCTCATCATAATAGGCTTCGTCCCGCACGGAGTACCATCCGGCGTACCCGCCCAGATAAATGTCACCGCTGGCGTTCATGCGCCGCCAGATCTCCTGGCTTGCCACATGGTGACGTGGCTCGCGCGTGCGAATGAAATCGTCGTTCGAACACCCCAACGCCGCCACCATGTCCTGAAAGCGCGGCGTGTTGCGATCGGCGAGCTCAGCCGGAGAAATCCCCGCGTTGCGTGCCGTCTGGACCATCTTGATGCCGTGCTCGTCGGTGCCGGTCAGGAAATACACATCCTTGCCGTCCAGACGCTCGAAACGTGCAATGGCATCGGTCGCGATCGCCTCGTAAGCGTGGCCGATGTGCGGCGCGCCGTTCGGGTAAGAAATCGCGGTCGTAATGTAAAAGGCCTGTTTATCGGACATTGGGGTCCCTCTTGATAACGCGCAGTCCGAAATCCCGCGTCCGGGCTAACCTCGCGTGGCGTTCGCGAGACGGTCAATGGTGTCGAGGATCAACGTCTTGCGGTCCAAGTTAAGCGTAACCGCTGCGGCTCTTTCAGCGGCGATGCTTTCCCACAGCTCGGCCCACGACGCAAGACGGCCGGCACGTACTAATTGTGCGCCCAGCCCCTCAGTATGTTGTGGCAAACCTGTCATGCCAGCGCCGGCGCGCGCAACATCCGCCATGTCTTCGAGCAGCAGCGTGTAGAACATCTCAAACTGCGCACCCTGGTTTGCTGCGGCCAAGCGCTCAGCCAGGGCATGGGCTTCGCTCCAGTCGACCTTGGGCAGCATGGTTAAGATCCGCCGTACGCTGCCGACAATCGCTTCGCCGTTGCCGTTCGCCAACATGAGACAGCGCCGAACACTCCCCCCCGATGCCGCGGCAACGCGGCGCCAATCCACATCATCGGGCACTTCAACGCCTGGGTCAGCCGACGCACGCGCGGCTATCGCTGCGTCTACGACATCGTCGGCACTCAAACGGTCCATTTGGATCGTGCGACACCGCGACCGAATTGTCGGCAACAATCGCCCTGGTTCACGGCAGACGAGCAAGAACAGCGAACGCGGCGGCGGCTCCTCCAACGACTTGAGCAGTGCGTTTGCGGCGGCCGTGTTCAGATCATCAATGGCATCAACAATCACCACGCGCCATCCACCCGCCGCGGTCCGGGTCAAAAACCCCTTCAGCCGCCGCACTTCGTCAACGGTTACGACGGCCCGGATTCGCTTGTCTTTGAGATCGTAAGGCCGCCGGATGATCATCACACCGGGATGCGATAGTGCCCGAACCTGCCGACTGGTCCGGCCATCGGCTTGAACGGCGAGCGCGCCTTCACCCGTCCGTTCGTGATCCTCTGCCAATGCGAAGCATGTGACGGCGTAGGCAAATGTCGCTTTGCCAATGCCCTCAGGACCGGCGAGCAGCCATGCATGATGGCACCGCCCCGTGGTCAGTGCCCGGTCGAATTCGCTGCGCGCGGCCATGTGACCGTAGAGCTTCGACGTTGCGCGCGGGTGAGGAAACGGATCCAGCCGATCGGCCTCCGGCAACGCCTCTGGTGCTGGACCACTTGAACCGCGCGCCATGCGTCATGCTACCTCATATCGGCGATCAACGATCAAGCGCCGTACCACACTCATTCGAACGTTTCACAGTATAAATCCAGTCGTTGACGCCGAAAGCTCGCCGCCAGCTATAGCGCGAAGTGGACTGAAACGTGCTGCCAAATCACATCTGCAAGCGCATCCGGCGCGAGGCCGCCGTCAACGACACGACACCGGTCCGGCTCAGCTTGCGCGATCGCTAGAAATCCCGCCCTGAGTGTATCGTGAAACGCCAGTGCGCGGGCCTCATACATGTCGACGTCGCCCGCACCGCGCCGCGATTGCGCGCGCGCCAGCCCAACCCGTGGATCTATGTCGAGCACAAATGTCAGCTCTGCCCGTGTGTCGCCAACGACAATATCGTCCAAGACCTGCAACGTCTCGTCCGCCAAATCGCCGGCGTGGGCCTGATACACCCGCGTCGAATCCGTAAACCGATCGCAGACGACAAATGCACCGCGCGCCAAAGCGGGCCGAATGGTCTCGGCCAAATGATCCGCGCGGGCTGCGTTGAATGCGAGTGCCTGGGCCAGGTGGGTCGGTGCGACCGGGCGAGGCGTCAGCAGTGCCGTCCTTATCGCTTCGGCAAACGGCGCGCCACCAGGCTCACGCGTTGCAACGGCCTCATACCCCGCCGCTGCGATGCGGTCCGCTAGCAAGCGCGCCTGGGTCGACTTCCCGGAGCCTTCTCCACCTTCGAACGTAACAAACCGCCGCAGCGTCATCGCTCTGCAACCCATCCTGGCGATCGTCCAGCCCGGCCATCGGCCGCCGGAAGATCGGACTCAAAGTGTGTCGCACTATATGCGCCTCGCTCTAGCTTGCTTTCGCTCACGGCCATTCCTCCCTGCGGTCGGGCCTCCGCAAGGGCGGCGCTAGTGCCGGGCCGCCGTCGCGGCCTTGATTGTGAAGCCGATTTGGCGCAACAAGCTTTAGGGTAACCAGCCAAATGCAAGATGGAGCGCCGCATCAAGGCCTCTTCGGATCACGCCGCCCTGCTCGACGGTCTCGGCTGCAAACAGCGGCACATTATTGACCGCCCCTGAGGCGGTGCGCACCCTGAGGTGCGCAATCTGTGCGCCCTTTCGGACCGGCGGCTTGAGCGGACCGTTGTAAACAATCTCGGCCCGCAGCTTGGGATTGGCTGGAAACCGCGGCAGCACGACCTTGAGCGGGCCGTTACCGGTTAGCGGCACATAGAACTGCTTCCCGCCCCAGACACGCGCGTGCCCAACAACCTCGCCACCGGCATCAAGCGCGAATTCGGCAAAGCCTCGGAAGCCCCACTCCATGATCCGCCGCGCCTCCGCCTTGCGCTCCGCGGCCGAGCCCAGTCCGTTCACCACAAGGATCAAGCGACGTCCCTTTTGCTCTGCGGACGCAACCAGCCCAAAACCGGCCTTAGATAGGTAGCCAGTTTTCAGTCCGTCAACACCCATGCCGGCACTCAGAAGCGGGTTTCTGTTCCGAAATGTATGGCGTCGGTATTTGAACTGCCTCTCGCTGAACCACGCATAATACTCAGGGTACGTCTCTATGAGGTACTGCGCCAGCTTGGCGAGATCGCGAGCCGACATCACGTGATCGGGATGGTAGAGGCCTGTTGAGTTGATGAACGTCGAGTTCGTCAGCCCGATCCGCTTGGCTTCCTCATTCATAATCCGGGCAAAGGCCGTCTCGGAGCCGGCCAGCGCTTCGGCAAGCGCAATGGCCGCATCGTTCCCCGACTGAACGATGATGCCCATGAGCAACTGTTCCAGCGTTTCCTTGGTATTGACCGGCACCATCATCGCCGAGGTTCCCGAAGGCGCGCCGCCGCTCCGCCAGGCGTTGACGGACATTGTATATTCGCTTTCGAGCTTGAGACGCCCTTCAATCAGGCCGCGAAAGATCACGGCCAATGTCATGAGTTTGCTCATACTCGCCGGTGGCACGCGCTGGTCCGCGTTCTTCTCGAACAGAATCGCGTTGGCCCCAACATCAATCAGGATAGCTTGCTTGGCCTTGGTCTGAAACGGCGCGGCCTGTCCAATCGATGCTGCAGCCAAGGCGAGCAGCCCGACAACGAAACAACTGGCGATGCGCAACCAAATTGAACGGGCATCTCGTGTCGCATAGGGCGTCATCGTGATCCTCTCCCGGTTCGAGCCAGACGCGGCATCAGCTCCCGCACCGCGCACCATGTCCATCATCGCGTGACTTGGAGCGCCAAACAGATGACGGCCTCTTAAATCGACTCAGTGATGGTTGCTTGCATAAATAGCAGTCTTTGGCGCGTCATACGACTGGACAATCGGTCTTTGCTCTTGAGACCGTGGCCCAGCCCGTTTATGTCGGTGCGTCTGGATGGGTGGCCGAGTGGTTGAAGGCACCGGTCTTGAAAACCGGCAGGCGGGCAACCGTCTCGTGGGTTCGAATCCCACCCCATCCGCCAGATCGGCCGCGTTCACGACGGGCGCATGGATTGCAGCCCACGCCTCCAATTGGAAACTGCCGCACCTCGCGACCACTACCGCCGATCAAGACGCGTCGGTCTTCACGCGCTTCCTGCGCGCCGCTCCATAACGCCCAGGCGTGTGTTGCAAAGCATCACTGTCGCGCCGGATGGTTTTGCGGAACCCATCCCAGTCTTCATCCGCCATCGAACCACCATCCGAGGTTCGTTTTGCCAAGCCGGCATAATCCGTCTGATGGTGCCGATGTTTTTCGTACGACGCACGCAGAATTGGTCGAACTTGAAACAGAGGCTTGTTGCGGGAAAGTAGAATAACCCTATCGGTGGCAACAATGCGCAAGTTGATAAACAGCGGCCAGGGCTTGAACGCGCCTGTGTCCACAATCCCCTCATAACAAGCGATGTTTCTATTCTGTGGAAAGTTGGCGACTGGCCCAACCCAGGTGCTCCACATGTCGCTGGTACTTATTAAAAGACCGGACCAGATCTGAACACCGCCAAGTGAAAACAGGCTCGCTAAAAACGGCGGCGCGTGCCCTTTCAGGTCATGAGGCGCGTGTTTATCCCAATCCTCCAAAAACGCCGGACAAAGATGCGCCCGCGACAACACGTGCCACTGACCATCTTGGTCATAATAAATATCAGTGCCATCCCATTTTAGCTTAATATCAACGGGAGGAAAAACATACCAACCGTACTGTGAGGCCATCCGCAACGGCTCACAGTACTGGAAGGCACCGGCCGGGAGTGTTCCAAGCGCAGATTCATCTGCGCGCAAAGGAGGAAGTGCATCTGAGAAGACTCGGTGAAAGGTGACCTCACAAGACTCGACAATCTTCTCGTCCGACACCCCGCACTCCTGATCATTTGCGGTTCGCAACATGCCTGGCGAGACGAGGTGGCAAATCGCCAGCACCCATGCGAACGGACGGCTTTTCACCAAATGTGCGTGTCGCTTCAGCTGCAATGACGTCAGAGCTATCCTCCGCGGCAATATGCCGAGCGAGTCGAGAGGGTAAATCGCCCGCACCCATTCGGACCCGTGCAGTGTCCTTCAAGTTATTGCACGCCATAACTTGCTATTCCTCGTATAAACAGAACTGAAATTAAACTGGGAAATGCAAATGCGACGTAGGTCCATCGCCCAGAAACGCTACTTTAAGTTGTATCCGCTGTCAACGTTGGACGCCGACTGCGCTGGGTTGCAATCACGTTCTGGCCATCGAGAACCGTGTTTCAGCGTATAAAGAAAACGTTGATGTCATATCGCCCATTTTCTTTGACCTGCCGACGGGACAGAGTCTTTGGGATTTAGCAGGACCCACCACACAACCCAACCGCGGATGGCGCTGCCAACACGCCCGAGCTCCAGGTGCTATCCAAATCGCTCCTGGGCAACCTGGCGGGACACACCAAGCGACGCACCAATTGCGCACCAGTCTACGCCGCGGCGACGCAGTTCCTGAACCTGACACTGAAGCCGGTCCCTGTTTTGATCGACCAGCCGGGACGTTGCCGCCATTTCGTGCAGCAGTGCTTCATCTCCAGTTCCCGCAAGTTCGTCCACCGTCAACTCCGGCTGCTCCAGCGCATCGCGCACGGCAATGGTCCGCACGCCGACAGCGATGCACTGATCGCAAATGTTCACGTCGGGACCCGCCAGTAGCGCATTCACCGATCTGGCGTCCAATCCACAAAACGAGCAGGCTAACATCCGGGCTCTCCTGGTTGATGCGGGTAGCTAATGGGAGACGGAACGCGACAGGGTGTTGATGACGACGACGCCACCGACAATGAGTCCTATGCCGACGAATGCCGGCACGTCCAGCACCTGACGAAACACCACGACACCCAGCAGTGAAACAAGAACAATGCCAACACCGGCCCAGATCGCATAGGCAATGCCGAGCGGCACGTCGCGCAGCGCGAGCGACAAAAAGAACAGCGCGACTGCAAAACTCGCAATCGAGATCATGGCGAAGCCAGGCTTCGTGAACCCGTCAGACTGCTTCAGCGCCGCGCTTCCAGCCACTTCAGCGACAATAGCCAGACTTAAATACAGCCAGTGCATGATCATTCCCAACTGTTCAGGAGCTTTTCGATTGCGGTCGAGACATCGGCAATGAGTGCGTCGATCCCATCGTGATCAGCGCGACCACGTACGAACTGAACCTGCAGGGATGCGCCATCAATCAGCGCAACAAGGACATGCGCCAGCCGTGCACGCCGGTCGCCACCCAAATGCGGCGCCATGCGGCAGACCAACTGTTCGACATGACCGAGAATGTAAGCATAGCCGTCCGCCTTGAGGTCGGCATAGCGCGGGTCGTGCAGCGCCAACGACTCCATGATTACGTAGAAGCGGCCGGCTTCCCCAGCGTAGTATCGCATTAGTGACGCAACCGCCTCTCGGATGCTCGGCCCAACATCGTCGGCGTTCCAGGAGATGTCCCGCAGCATGTCGATCGGCTTGTGCGTCTCGCCTGTGATCACCGCTTCAACGAGCGCATCCTTGGTTGGAAAATAGTACTGCAGGTTGCCAATCGAGATGCCAAGTTGCGCCGATATCTTGCGCAACGAAACGCCGGCATAGCCCTCATCGAGCAGCATCCGCCGCGCTGCGCCCTCAATTGCCTCACGACGGGCTTCGCCCTTGGATTTCCTTGCGTAACCTGCCGACATCGCCACCACGCCATGTGCAACAACCATGGCAAGATGTAATAGGTCAATGACCTACAATCAAGTCAAACGTGACGCACTTCACAGATGAAACGAACACGTTGCACCGCGGCATGCCTGCCCCTGCTTGACCTTGAGCTACTAGCGGCCGTTGGCTTGACGCCATTTGTCGAACTCTTTGAGCGCGTTGTCGTCGGTCGCTGGATAAAGCCCGAAGATCGAAGACCCTTCTTGCACCTTCTCTGTGACAAAATCCTCATACGCCGTCATTTCGATGGCTTCGTCAGCAATTTCGTCGGCAAGGTCCGCGGGAACAATAACCACGCCGTCGTTGTCGCCAACGGCAACATCGCCCGGAAAAACCGGCGCATCACCGCATCCGATTGGCCCGTTGAACTCAATCGCCTGATGACATGTCAGATTGGTCGGCGCTGACGGTCGGCTGTGAAACGACGGCATATCCAAGTCAGCTATGATATCGGCGTCGCGGAATCCGCCGTCCGTCACGAGCCCTGCGATGCCACGCTGCATCAAGCGGGTCGCAAGAATAGAACCGGCCGACGCCGCACGGGCATCCTTACGGCTGTCGATCACAAAAACTGCGCCCGGCGGGCATACTTCGATAGCTTTACGTTGCGGATGTTCCCGATCCTGAAAGACATCGATTGTGTTCAAATCCTCACGCGCCGGCATATACCGCAGTGTAAATGCCTCGCCGACCATCACGTCTTTCATCGGAGACAACGGTCGCACATCTTGCACCATCTGCTGCCGCAAGCCGCGCTTGAACAAGGCCGTGCATATGGTTGCGGTGCTGACGCGTTTGAGTTTTTCCTTGGTGCTTTGTTGAAGTGACATAATGATTGTTCCCCTTCAAATGCTGGTCCCGAAGGGCCAATCGATTCCTGGTTCTATCGCGAAACGTTTGCGCGACGCGAAAAGCCTACGGCATCAATTGCCCGCCATTCACCTCGATAACCTGGCCCGTCACATATCCGGACAAGGCCGATGACGCGAGATAGAGGTATGCGCCGACGCAGTCTTCAGGCGTGCCAAGTCGTTTCATCGGTATTGACGCTTGAATACCTTCTAGAACGTCTTTGGGTGTATGGCGCTCATGAAACAGCGTATAAATCGTACCGGGCGACACGGCGTTAAAGCGAACACCCTGTCCACCATATTCACGCGCATATGCGCGGACCATGTTCTCGACAGCGGCTTTCGCCGCAGCATAAAGGCTCGCGCCGTTCCCGCCGCCAACGCGCGCTGCAAGCGATCCCGTGACAACCACACTCCCCTTGGACCGGACCAGATGCGGAATGGCAGCAACGCAGCAATCCATGACAGACCGCACATTCAGATCCATCACCTCCGCATAGAACTCAGGCGTCAGCTCGGGAAGCGCCCGCCGCGCCACCAATCCACCGGCGTTACACACCAGCACGTCCAGCGCGCCAAACTCAGCCACCACCTTCGCAACAAGGCCGTGAACCTCTTCCGTCGAACGCACGTCAGCCTGAAAGATGTCCGACACACCTCCGCTCGCGCGGATTGCAGAGTTCACTGCGTGAGCGTCATCCGAACTCGAGCCGTAATGCACAGCCACACGTGCGCCGTTTGCTGCGAACCCCTTGGCAACTGCCGCACCAATGCCGGTGCTTGCGCCTGTCACCAGCACCACTTTGTCCTTGAGATCGCTTACCATGCCGCGCAGCCCTTCATCTCGGTTTTCAGGTCCGTTTTTGTTCCGACCCTATTCAGTCTCCGACCGTCGGACGGCCGGGTCGTCAGTCATCGATCGCGCATGTGATCCGTGACGCGCGAACGTGCCCGGTGGATGTGATAGCGCATCGCAAGATCAGCACCGGCCGAGTCGCCAGTGGCTATGGCGTCCACAATCGCGCGATGCTCTTCGCGGATCCGACTGATGCGTTCCGCAGACCCCCGCTTCGAGATGCTCAACGCAACACGCATCCCGCCAATCATGGCCTTGTTGAGTGATGCCAGGATGCTCACGAAGAACTCGTTCCCGGTCGCCCGCGCAATCGCAATATGGAAAGCGTAATCGGCTTCGTCGGCCAACTCACTGCCCTTCAAGGCGGCTTCCAACTCTCGAAAGGTGGCCTCGATCCGATCGAGGTCCTCAGCAGTCGCACGTTGCGCGGCGAGTGCTGCTGCGGCCCCCTCAAACGGAAGACGCGCTTCGAAGCACCGTAACAGACCGGCGACGTCCGACGGTTCGGCGAACTGAATCAATCCCTGCGGCGGACGGGCTTTGACAAACGTGCCGGCCCCCTGGCGCGAATAGACCAGTCCGTCGGCCTGCAGCCTGAGCAGCGCCTCGCGAATGACGGGTCGCGACACGCTGTACAGTCGCGAAATCTGATTTTCCGACGGAAGCTTATCGCCCTCCGCAAGCTGCCCCGACACAATACTCTCCAGCAGCTGACCATAGAGTTGGTCGGCGAGCCTTTCGTGTTTGTTGAGCCTTAGTTTCAGGTCAACCATGGACTAATTCGCGATCAAGTTTGGCAGCGTGAGCGAGATGGCCGGAACAAACGTTGTCAGCATCAGCGCCAGGAGAATGGCCGCGTAAAACGGCCAGATCGTTCGCACGGCGCGCTCGATGGGCACCTTGCCGACAGCGCATCCGACAAAGAGACAGGCTCCGACCGGCGGCGTACATAACCCGAGCCCGAGGTTCATCAGCATGATCATTGCGAACTGGAGCGGGTCGATGCCAATGGCCTGCGCCACGGGCAGGAAAATCGGCGTGCAGATCAGAATGAGCGCGGCCATGTCCATGATCATACCCAGCAACAACAGCATGATGTTGATCATTAAAATAATGGCGATCGGGTTATCTGAAATGCTGAACATGAACTCCGTCATTTTTGACGGAACCTGATAGAACGTCAGCATATAAGCAAACGCCGCCGCACACGCGACCAGGATCATCACCATTGACGTCGTCCGCACGGAATTCACAACGGCGGTTTTGAAGTTCTCCCACGTCAAGGCGCGATAAACGACAATTGTGACGATGAAGGCATAAAGCGTTCCGAACGCGCCGGACTCCGTAACGGTAAACACGCCGCTCAGCACGCCGCCGACGATAATCACCGCCGTAAATAATCCCGGCAGCGCGGTAATGAAGTTGAAGAACAGCGGACCAACTCCCGGGAAGGTTTCCGCCTTGTATCCGCGCCGGATTGCAATGACGTATGCCGCAGCCGCGAGGCAAATGCACATCAGAACACCCGGCATCACACCAGCCAAAAACAACTGCGAGATCGAGATCCCGCCCCCCGTCGCAACGGCAAACAGGATCATGTTGTGGCTGGGTGGAATCAAAATACCGGCAATTGACGACGTTACAGTCACGTTCACCGCGTAGTCGTCGTCGTAACCCTTCTCTTTCATGACCGGAATCAGGATCGAGCCCAGCGCCGAGATGTCCGCGACCGCCGAACCAGAAATGCCGCCAAACAGCATCGACGAAAAGACATTCACGATGCCGAGTCCGCCGCGCACTGCACCAACGGCCGCCGATGCAAATCGCACAAGCCGCATCGCAATGCCGCCATGAAACATAAGCTCGCCGGCAAAGATAAAGAAGGGGATCGCCATCAGCGAGAAAACGTTGATACCCGACACAATGCGCTGAAACGCGATGATAAGAGGCAAGCCTTCATACCAGAATGTCGCTACGGCAGCGATCCCCAGCGCAAACGCAACGGGTATTCCGATCACGACGCAGATTGCAAAGATACCCAGGAGAATGGCAAGGCCCATGTCGGCAATCCGGTTACTGTTCGTTGTTGTCTGAATGGGCGGCGGACGAATTACCGAAGAAGTGGATCAAATGGCCAATGGAATACATGCAGGTAAAGGCGCCACACAATGTAATCGGGATCGCCCGCAACCCTTCTGGCACGTTGATCAGTGGAATATCAGTCGTCCATTTGAACACCGCGAGCTCAAAGCTCTTCACCATCATTACGGCGCCAAAAACCATCAACACCACATGGGAAACGAACTCGAACACGCGCCGTACCGGCCGCGGGCTGACTTCGCGAAAATACGACACACCCAGATGCGTGTTTTGATGAATGCCGACCGACGCTCCGAGAAAACCAATCAGCATGACAAGCAGCAACGACACCTGCTCAACCCAAGTTGGTGTTGCATTCAAAACGTAGCGCCCGAACACCAGCCAACCAAAAATGACCGTCAGGACAACCATTGCCACGCCCGAAACCAACAGGCTGGCCTGACAAATCGCGTTGAGAACCTTGTCGTAGAATGACGTGATCTTCGGCTTGCTATCGGACATGTTTTGCTCGCGATACGTCTGCAGTGCCAAGCGCAATGGCTGGCCTGCACAAGCCCCGAAACCATCCGTTGCCGCGCTGTGTGTTGCGCGACAACGGTCCGGTGTCGAAGTCCGTTTACTTCGTGTTTTGAATCAGCTCGACGAGCGGTTTGATATCTGGATTGGCAGCCAGATACTTGTCGTAGACCGACTTCATCGCCGCCTGGAATGCGCTTTTGTCCGGAATGTCGTTGAACTTCACACCGGACTTCATGACCTTCTCGCGGCTTGACTTCGCGCGCTTGGCCCAGAGTTCCCGCTGAAGTTTGGCAGATTCGCGCGCTGCATCTTTGACAAGCTTTTTGTCAGCATCCGAAAGCGCATCGTACACCTTGGCGTTGATGCACACGCACTCCGGAATAATCAGATGCTGAGACAGCGAGTAGAAACCGGCAACTTCGAAATGGCCGGTCGACTCGTATGACGGCCAATTGTTCTCGGCACCATCAACCACACCCGTTTTGAGCGATTGATAGACTTCGGCAAATGCCATTGGAGACGGGTTTCCGCCAAGTGCCGAAATCATCCCGGAGTAGAGGTCATTGTTCATGACCCGAACCTTCATGCCCTTAACGTCTTCGGGCTTCATGATCGGCTTCTTGGAGTTGTAGAACGACCGCGCACCGGCATCATACCATGCCAACGCAATCAGACCCTTCTTCGCCATGCCGGCGCTGATGAGGTCACCGGCCTTGCCGTCGAGCGCGCGATACATGTGGCCGGTGTCACGGAAGATGAACGGCAGCGAGACAACGTTGGCCTCCGGGACGACGGGGCCGATCGGGCCGAGATTGAAGTTGCCGATCTCCAAGCCGCCGATGCGGACCTGCTCAATTGCGTCAGGCTGCGTGCCGAGCGTGCCCGAATGGAACATCTTGAGCGTGATCTTGCCGCCGGACTTCTCTTTCAAAATCTCGGCGAACTTGTCCATAGCAATGGTATTGGGATAGCCCGGCTTATGGATGTTCCAACCGCGCCATTCAGCGGCTTGAGCGCTGACAGTTATACTCGCAAGTAGAGCTGTTGCGGTCGCCAAACCGACGGCCACCTTATGGGTCAGCATTTCAGATCTCCCTAGTGACAATGTTTTGTCTGAAGCACGGCCGGGGCTTACGGCTTCTTCTTTCGTTGCGGCCGAACTTGTATGACAAGTGATACATTCGACGAAAACTTGTCAACTTCACACAAAGTCGAAATCCGCAACGTTGCGCGCCGACAGCAACCGAACACCAAGCATGTGCGACAGCTGGATCATGTTGCGCTTCGCTAGAACCTGCCCACACCCCCGCCCCGCACTCGAATGTTTCCGAGTTCGGAGTTTCCGAGCCAACGACATCGGACACATCTGATGTCGGTGGGCCACTTATGACATCGGGCCGTTGGGCGGCCGGCAGGGAAAACCGGAAGAACGTGGTGCGTGGTGGGGGCTCAGCAAAATCTGAACGCTGTCGCGGCCCTGACGCCCGGAACCGCCTCACGCATCACGCACCGCCATCGTGACTTGAGACAACGAGACACTAAAATATCGATATTTAAATTGCATTGATGAAAAAATCGCTGTTATGATCTTGCTGCACATCAAGCGGAGTGCTTGAGTCACGGAAAGACGGACGTGGTTGCGCCGCGATCGGCAATCGCGATTTGTGGATGCCGAAACCGGGGCGTTGCGCTTGTTGGTCGTCATTCGGCTGGCGCACCCAGAGCCAGCCGGTCAAACCGCATAGCGGGCGCCACCGGCACCCGACAGATGCAGATCGTGCCGTTGCGATGAATGGACCGCTCAAATCTGCACCCCGGAACACGGCCAACGATACGCCGGCACCTGCGGCTCAAATCAAAGCCTCTATCGCACCAGTTTTGCGTGATACGACGACCGCGATCTCACACGCAAACTCACCAGACCAACAGGACACGCGCGCGATGGATGGCCCACTGAACGGCATAACTGTTGTTGACCTAACGCGTGTTCTCGCAGGGCCGTTTTGCACCATGGTGCTGCGGGACCTTGGCGCACGCGTGATCAAGGTCGAGCAACATGAAACGGGCGATGACAGCCGGGCATTCGGCCCATTCACCAATGGCCAGTCGGCCTATTTTGCATCGTTGAACCGCGGCAAGGAATCGATCGCGCTGAACCTCAAGGACGACGCTGACCGGCAGGTGTTCCGCGACCTGCTGCATGGCGCCGACGTTCTGGTCGAGAACTTTCGCCCCGGCACGATGGAACGCCTGGGCTTCGGCTGGCATGACATCAACACACAGTTTCCAAACCTCGTCTACGCCGCCGCGTCAGGATTTGGACATACGGGACCCTACGCCAACCGCGCCGCTTACGACATGATCGTGCAGGCCATGGGCGGCGTCATGAGCATTACGGGTACACCCGGCGGGCCACCCGTGCGTGTTGGCTCGGCCATCGGCGATATCGCAGCAGGCCTGTTCACAGCCATCGGGATCAACGCGGCCTTGTTACATCGTGCAACAACAGGGCGCGCGATCAAAGTCGACGTCGCGATGCTGGATTGCCAGGTCGCCCTGCTCGAAAACGCAATCGCCAGGTATGTTGCGTCCGGCGACATTGCCGGACCGATCGGCGCGCGCCATCCGACAATCACACCGTTCGCAGCCTTTAACGCAGCAGACACATGGTTCGTGTTGGCTGCCGGAAACGACAGCCTCTTCGCCAAGCTTCTTACCGCGATGGAACGAACGGATTTGGAGGCCGATGCGCGGTTTCAGTCGAACGACTTGCGTACGCAAAACTGGGAGGCGTTGTTTGCCGAGTTGAATGCAACCCTGGCCGACAAAGCCGCCGCCGATTGGATCTCGATCCTGACGGACGCCGGCGTGCCGGCCGGGCCAATCAACAAAATCGATCAGGTGGTCGCAGACCCGCAGGTGCGCGCGCGAAACATGATCGTCGAAACCAATCATCCCGTCGCAGGTCAACTTGCGATGGCCGGCAATCCGATCAAGCTGTCCGGCTTCGCAGATCCGGCCACACGACCAGCCGCGCCTTTTCTCGATGAAAATCGCAATCAGATCCTCGCCGACTTCAAACGCAAGACGGAGCTACAGCCGATCGAGAATACGGCTGTCACCGTCGCGCCGGTTGCCACGACCAGCATTGCGTCACGCCCCCTCCGCTACCTCGACCAGTTCAGCCGCCTTTTCTCTCGTCGGCCGGAACTGAGCCTGACTCTCGTCAACCGCGACGACAGCTTCATCGAACGCGCACAGAAACTTGCCGACGCACTCATTTCCCAACGCGGTGAAGTCCTCGGCACGGCGATTGCTGTCGAGTTCGTCGAACTTCTATCCAAGGCCAATGCCGAACAACGTCGCCAAGTTTTCACGCTTCTTGCCGAGCGTTATGACCCGGATCCGGACACCGTCCAACGGGCTATGGATGCCTGGCGTGCGGACGCCAATCAGGACACGATGTCCGCGCTTACCGCCGCTGTCGAGCCGCCGCGTCAGGAACTCTTCCGGCGCGCCAATATGGCGCCAGGCGGCACGCAGCTGCTGGTCAATTTGCGGAAAGACCTGCTGGGCGTGCTGCGATCGGCGCCGGAACTCAACGGTGTCAACGACGACCTGAAGCACTTGTTCAATTCCTGGTTCAACCGGGGCTTTCTCGAACTGCGGCGCATTGACTGGAACACTCCCGCATCGATTTTGGAGAAACTGATCGCGTACGAGGCGGTGCATTCGATCGACGGTTGGGATGACCTGCAACGTCGGCTAAGTGGCGATCGCAGGTGCTTTGGTTTCTTCCACCCGGCCCTTCCAAATGAACCGCTGATTTTCATCGAAATCGCATTGGTCTCCGAGATATCGGATCGCATTGAACCGATCCTGCGGGCGCCGATGCCCACAAAAGCGCGAGGCATCGAGTTGGCAGCCTCGGCCAGCAGCGCCGTTTTCTACTCGATCTCCAATTGCCAACCCGGCCTTCGCAGCATCGCCTTTGGCAACTTCCTAATCAAACAGGTTGCAACGGATCTCGCCAGCGAGCTGCCAAATCTCAAGACATTTGCAACGCTCTCGCCAATTCCCGGCCTGCGAAGATTTGTCGAGAATCCGCAAACGGACCTCTCGGCCATGATCCCGGAAGCCGTTGGATCGGAACTGCTTGCCGCAGCTGACAGCGAAGAACTGCCAACCGCAATCGATCGTCTGTTGGAAAAGGCCAGGGCCGAACGCTTCGACGGCTCACACGCCGAAACTCTGAAATCCGCCCTTTTGCCGCTCACTGCACGCTATCTCGTTGGCGAAGGTAACCCCCGCGGGCCTGGAGATCCGGTTGCACGTTTTCATCTTGGAAACGGCGCACGCGTCGAACGCGTAAACTGGGCATCCGATTTATCAGCGCCAAGCCTGCAGAATTCCTACGGCATAATGGTGAACTATCTCTATGATCTCACATCAATCGCCGACAACCATGAGGCATTTGCAAACCGGCAGCCCGTTGCCCGGTCGAAAGAGGTTGGCGATCTTATTTCGCCATCCGACAGCCGCCTTTTAAGCGTCGCCCGAGATTTTATGCCCGGAAGACGGAGTCGGTAACAGTGAGACGCCGCAGGTTTCAACAACGCGCGACGAAACGAAAGAGGAGTGGGCAAATCCAGTCGTAATCGAAGAAGTAGACACTGCATCGTTTTCGAAGCCGGCGCGTTCACAACAACCGGTCGCTCAACACGGGAGGAGACACGACTATGAAGTTTATCAAAACAGGATTATCGGCGCTCATAGTAGCGGCCGGCGTTGCCGCAACGGCTGCGAGCGTGCCTGCAGCAGAACTGCGGCTGGGAACAGCAAGCCAGGGCGGCGCGTTCTATCCGCTGGGCCAGGGCCTCTCCTCACTCGTCAACAAATACGCAGACGGCCTGACGATGGTGCCAATCGTCACTCAAGGCTCCGTGCAGAACCCGCGCCTCGTCTCCAAAGGTGAAGTCGACATCGGCATTACAAACAACAACCTTGCCGTCTTCGCCAACAAAGGCGCCGCGATGTACAAAAAGGGCGGCAAGATGAACCTGAGAGCAGTCGGCTCTCTGCATTTCAGCATCTTGCACATCATGACGCTCGAGAATTCCGCGATCAACAACATCAATGATCTCAAGGGCAAGCGCGTCGCAGTTGGTCCTGCCGGTGGCGGCACGCTGCCGTTCCTGCGCCAGGTCCTCGGCATGCACGGCATGACCATTAAAGACATCACACCAAGCTTCCTGTCGTATGCCGACGGCTTCAGCCAACTGGCAGACGGCAACGTCGATGCGGCATTTGCCTTGAGCGGATATCCGGCCGGTGCGGTTATGCAGGCGCGCGCCAACAAGGGCCTGAAGTTCATCAACCTCGCCGACGACGTCATGACCGCCGCGTTGAAAAAGTACCCCAACTACAACAAGGTCGTTGTCAAAAAGGACGTCTACCGGACCCCGTCGGAAGGCATCGCGCTTGGCGTCAACAACATGCTGATCGTGAATGCCGACATGAGCGACGACCGCGCGTTCGCAATCACGAAGGCGATCTACGGCAATCTGGATGAACTGCGCGCAAGCAACGCGTCCGCGCGCCAAATTGTGCCTGAGCGCTCGCTCAGCTTGAGAATTCCGCTACATCCGGGTGCTGCACGCTACTTCAAAAAGTAACCCACACGATCGCCGATCTGAAACGGATCGGTTGAGCGGGCCGCATGCAAGCCGGCCCGCTCATCCCGTGCGTTGATGCGGAGCGCCGACATGAAAAGCAAGTTTGATAACAGCCTCGAATGGGTCATTGCCGCATTCGCGTTCGCCATCGGTGCGTTCCATCTTCTCAACGTGTCGGGATTGTTTGTGCTTTCGACACGTGAGGTTCGGGTTTTCCATCTTCTGATGATGCTGTCGCTGCTGTTCATGATGCGGCCGACGCTCGAACGCTGGCAGGGCAGTATTCTCGATCGCATTTTCAGCTTATTCTTGGTTGGCGCCGCGATCGGCAGCTCACTCTATATTCTTAGCCGCTGGCAGGACATCGCCTTTAGCGGCGGCGAAACGGAACCGCTTGACGCAACTGTCGGTCTGGTCATCCTCCTGCTCGTGCTGGAAGCCGCCCGCCGCGGCGTCGGACTAATCCTTGCTGTGATTTGTCTCGTCTTCTTCACTTACCCGTTCTACAGTCCTTATCTACCGGGCGTGCTTGAGGGTCGCGGCTACTCCGTCACCCGGATGTCCGAGTTTCTGACGACGACATCGCAAGGGCTTTACGGCCTGCCAATCGGCGTTTCTGCGACTTACATCGTCCTCTTCGCAATCTATGGCGCATTCCTCAGCGAGTTCGGCGCTGGTGACTTCTTCTTCAAGATCGCGAGCCGGATCACGCGCGGTATGCGGGCTGCGGGCGCAAAGACCGCTGTGCTCTTCAGCACGCTACTCGGAATGATCTCGGGCTCGGCCGCCGGCAACGTCGCCGTCACCGGCACGCTGACCATCCCGATGATGAAGAAGGAAGGCTACAAGAACCATGAGGCCGGCGCGATCGAAGCCGTCGTCTCCACCGGCGGGCAGATCATGCCGCCGGTCATGGGCGCTGCGGCCTTCATCATGGCCGAGGTCATTGGTGTGCCGTACACGAACATCATGGCGGCCGCTCTCATTCCGGCGCTGTTGTTTTTCGCCTCGGTCCTGTTCGTCGTGCACCTCCGCGCCGTCAAAAGCGATATCAAACCGGTCACACAAGACGAGACGGACGATGAATCGCTGCTGATGGTCACGCTCAAGGGCGGCCAGTACATCATCCCGTTCGTCACCATGATCGCGTTGATGCTGAACGGCTATTCGCCGTTCAAGGCCTCCTATATCTCCATCATTGTGCTTCTTGTCTGCCACGTTCTTTGGACGCGGCGCATCTCGACGGACATCCTTGTCAAGTCGGCCCGCGCAATCACCCTGGGCGCAAAGAGCATTGTGCCAATCGCAGCGGCCTGCGCCGCCGCGGGGATCATCGCCGGCACGTTAGGCATCACAGGCCTGGGCTCAAAAATCTCCAGCCTAATCATATCGACGTCTGGCGGTATTACCCTGATTGCGCTGGCGCTGACGATGATCACGGCAATCGTCCTCGGTATGGGACTGCCGACAACGGCGGCGTACCTCGTGCTGGCGACGGTGGTCGCGCCGGCCCTTGCCGAACTCGGCGTCCCGCTTCTTACAGCGCATATGTTCGTCTTCTTTTACGGCTGCGTATCGACCATAACGCCGCCCGTCGCGCTCGCCTCGTATGTCGCCGCCGGCATCGCCAAGGCCGATATCAACAAAGTCGGCTGGACCGCCTTCATGTACGGCATCACCTGCTACATCCTGCCATACATGTTCTTTTTCGGCCCCGCGCTCATGATGAACGGAACGTGGCTGGAGATCGGATTGGCAGCCGCCTCCGGATTGATCGGCGTATTCGCGATCGCCGCAAGCGTCGTGGGGCAGCTGCGATCACCGCTTGGACTGCTGCGACGGTCGCTCGTTGCCGCAGCTGGTACTGCCTTGCTCCATCAGGGGATCGTTACGGACATGGCCGGCGCAGCTGTGTTGCTGCTCCTGGTCGTCGCGGACCGCCGCGCGAAGGCGGCGACGAACCCGGCATCCGTTTAGCGGGCGATGAGAACATACAAACCTGGCAATCAAGGAGAACACGATGGGGCGCAACATCAGGCGGGTCGTCACCGGCCACGACGCGAACGGTAAAGCCACCGTAATCATGGACGAGACGGCGAGCTGTATTCTCCAACGCCCAAATCGGCCAGGTGTCACGCTGACCAATCTCTGGCAGGTTGATACGGTTCCCGCCCAAATGGAGCGCCACGACGACCCGGTTGACGGCCCGCTTGTCCTCCATCCGCCCAAAAACGGTTCGATCTTCCGGATCGTGCAGTTCGATCCAGAGGACCCGGACTTGCTTGCGACGCTCGACGGCAAGTCCGCATTTGCTGAAATGGGCGCGGCGGCCAACATTGTTGAGAATGCGCGCCACCCGTTCATGCACCGCACCGACTCGGTGGATTACGCGGTCATTCTGACGGGTGAAATCTACATGCTGATGGACGACGAGGACATCCTGCTCACGGCTGGCGATACCGTGGTCCAACAGGGGACAAATCACGCGTGGTCAAATCGCGGGACGGAGCCGTGTCTTATCGCCTTCATCCTCGTTGACGCCGTCAAATAGCAAGCCAGAGACAGAGATCGGCGCGCCCTGGGCCGACAAGGCTTAGTCCAGCGCGTCGAACAGGATCGCGCCGGTTCTCTCGTAATGTGCGACCAACCGTTCGACAGCGAGATCTGCCTGCCGGTTGAGCGCCGCCTGGATAATGTTCTCGTGCTCGTCGCTGGTGTCGCGATTCTGGTTGGGCGCCCGGAACGCGACGTGCCGATAGCGCACATTCTTGTCGTACAGCTGGTCGCAGTACTCGAGCAAAATTGGTGACTTGCACGCGGAAATCAGCGTCATGTGGAGCTCCTTGTGGAGCACTTCCCATCCATCATTGGCGCGAAACGTTGTCCCGTGACCGCTTGATCTCGGTTCCTTAGCGATCCGGTAGCCGACAAGAACCAGCGCTTCTTCCCAGGCACTGTCGCCGTTCGCGATCGATTCGCGCAGTGCGCGCTCTTCAAGCCAACACCGCACCCGCAAGATATCGGAAAACTCGTCTCGGCTGATGTTCGCGACGCGGAAGCCTCTCTGATCAATGCGCTCAACGAGCCCGTCTGACGACAGGAGGCTCAGGGCTTCGCGGATCGGACTCGCCCCGATGTTGTAGCGCTCCCGAAGCTCCTCGATCTTGAGCTTTGCGTTGGGCTTTAGGCTGCCCTTGATGATGTCGGTGCGAACGCGCGCGTAAACGCGCGTGGTTAACGTCTCGCCGGGACTTACGCTACGCTCGATCAAAGTAGACGGATAAGGCACGTCGCTGTCCTATTCTTCTCGCGTTTCCCGATGGCTGTCGGCTGAAGTCATCTCATCGCCGGCGCCGTCGTGTCTATGCGAAACCTCCCTTGCGCCGACACTACCGGGTTTCAGGTTCAGCTGGAACCATCCCACACCCCCACACCCGTGGCATCGATATGGCCGCCGTGGCTGCCGACCGTCTTCAAGGCGCACGCAACACACCATCAATGCTCGTTCGCGTCTTGAAACCGTATTAAGGAGGTAGACGCGTGGGATTCAACCAGATCGGTACGCTTGCTCAAGCTTGAGATCAATACGGGCAGTTGCCAACGGACTCAGATCCAGAAATTCAATCTGTTAGCTGAGAAAATGCTCGAACCGGAAAAGGTCGCCACATGACGAAACTTCAGTTGCGAGCAGAAAAACTCAGCCTGATGCCCGGCCAATCCGCGACTCCATCGAACCTGTGCGCGGCAATCTGGGTCGAAGACGGTCACGTCGATGTTGCCGGCCAACGGCTTCCCCGGGCTGAGGCTCTCGACTGTGGCGCGGCGCGTTGCATACTCAATCCAGGTTCCGCATCGGCAACCGTGATCTTGTTTTCGCTTGATCGCGACTCAGAAGCGGCTTGGGAGCCAGACGACGCCAGCCCATCTCTGCTCCTGGCGGAAACGATCCAGTGCGACCCAAGCCGCAC
This sequence comes from Pseudomonadota bacterium, assembly GCA_039186015.1. Taxonomy (GTDB): domain Bacteria; phylum Pseudomonadota; class Alphaproteobacteria; order Rhizobiales; family Hyphomicrobiaceae; genus JBCBWG01. Next base: position 16,798 of record JBCDAH010000024.1, on the reverse strand, counting down.
GATCTTGCGACTAGACCGCGTCACGTTCCCACCAGGCGCAGTTGCCTATCGCCATGTGCATTCCGGCCCCGGCATTCGATACCTGACGATGGGCGCCCTGGACATCCAAAGCGACGCGGCAATGCACCGGATGCGACCCGGTAACGCTTGGTTTGAAGACGCCGACTCTCCGGTTCGGGCAACAGCAGACGCGCATTCGGTGTCAGAGTTTGTTCGGGTCCTGCTTCTGCCGGACAGCTATCTCGGGCGCCCGACCTTGAAGCGTCTCAACCCCGAGGATTTCGACAAGCCCACCCTTCAAACCAATCACCGCTATTTCGACACGCCGCTCAGCACGCATATCGGCTGAAGCGATTCCGGCTATCCTGGAAGTACTCTAAAGCTTGTCGTACGAAACCAGATTAACAATCAAGGCCGCGAATGCGGCCCGGTGCGTTGCGCCGCGCCCGCGCGACGCGAGGAATAGTCCGTGAGCGAAAGCAAACGAGAGCGAGGCGCATAAAATGCGGCAAGCTTTAGCGATCGGCGTCAGACAGGCTTGAACTCTTCCAGCCTGGATCTATCTCGCCGGGATCAGAGCGCAGTCCGGACTGCCCGATTGCGGTAATTGCGCAGAATTCATCTTTCTCCGACGTATCACCACTGATCCCGACGGCGCCGATTGTGTAGCCCTCGTCATCCAGAACAAGCACGCCGCCTGGCACAGGAACGAAGCGTCCATCAGAAGCCGCTGCGAGTGCGTTCTGGAACCCGAGCCGCTTCGACATGCGGTCGCGAATCTGGCGGCTCGATATCCCCATGCCGAGCGCGCCCCAGGCCTTACCCATTGCAATCCCAAACCGCAGGATGCCCGAGCCGTCCTCGCTCTTTGCCGCAACGATCCGGCCGCCAACATCCAGAACAACCACGGTCAGCGGATGCATGTCCTCGCCGCGCCCGGCAATCAGCGCTTGATCAACGATTTCAGCCGCTTTGTTCAGTGGCAACGTGCTTTTGAGTTTCATGACATGCCTCGGTTTAGAGCTTCGATCTCCGGGCCCATCAGAAAGGCCGCATCAGCCGCGAACGAGATTGGGAAGCCAGGTCACGATCTCAGGAAACGCCAGGAGAACCGCGATCGTGATCACATCTGCTACGAAGAACAACGTAATCCCGCGGAACACATCGGTCAGCGGAATATCCGGCCGCACCCCGTTCACGACAAAGCAGTTCAGCCCGATCGGCGGCGTAATCAGACAGACCTCTGCCATCTTAACGACAATGATGCCGAACCACACGGAATCAAAACCAAGCGCAATCACGGCCGGATAAACAACCGGTAGCGTCAGCAGCAACATGCCGATTGCGTCCATGAACATCCCCAGGATCGCATAGGCAATGAGGATGCAAATCATGATCACCATGGGGTCGGCGTCGAGCTGCGTGATCCACAACGTGAACGCTTCCGGCAGACCTGAGAACCCGAGAAAGCGCACAAATATCAAGACACCCCAAATCAACGAGAAGATCATGACAGTCAGCTTGGCCGACTCCATGAGTGCGCCCCGGATGGTCTTGAAGTTCGTGCCCTTGAGCAGCGCAATGGAGAACACGACAGCGGCGCCGAGTGCGCCCGCTTCCGTCGGCGTCGCCCATCCATACGTAATCGCGGAGATAATGATCGTGACCACGGCCAGAATCGGGATCAGGCCCGGCAGCGTTTCAAAGCGCTCCCGCCACGAAAACCCACTGACCGGCGGACCGATATCGGTATAGAACCGCGACCAGATGATGATGATTGCCGCGTAAATCAGGGCCGATACGAGACCCGGCAAGAACCCCGCAAGCAGCAGTCGCCCAACCGACTCCTCCACGATGATCGCGTAGATCACGAGGATGGCAGATGGTGGAATCAGCGAGGCCAGCGTCCCTCCGGCCGCCACGACCCCTGCAGCAAGCCGACGGTCATAACCGTAACGCAGCATTTCCGGTATCGCGACGCGCGAGAAGACGGCCGCCGTCGCCGTTGATGCCCCCGATACGGCTGCAAAGCCCGCGGTCGCAAACACGGTCGCAACGGCCAGCCCGCCAGGAACCCACCCGATCCACTTGCGCGCCGCTTCGAAGAGATCGCGCGTCATCCCGGCGTGGAACGCCAGAAAACCAATGAAAATGAACATCGGCAGCACGCTCAACGCGTAGGCCGACGACTTCGAATGCGGGATGGTCCCAACGATCCCGGCAGCCGGCCCCCAACCGAGGAGTTCGACCAGACCGACCAAGCCGACCAGTGACGCCGCAATCACAACACGCACGCCAAGAACGACCAGGACGAAGAGAATCCCAAGGCCAATCAGACCGACCAGAAACGGATCGCTGAACCCAATACCGATAATCATGGCTGCGCCCGCCGATCGGGATCGTTGCTTTGTCCCTCGGTCTCGTCACCGAGCGCCTCATGAATCTCGTCGCGCGCAACCTCCTCAACCCGTTTGATCAGCACGACGCCTTCTGGCGTCACGGCCGGATTCAGGCTCAGGCGCAGGTATCCAACGAACTGAATCAGCAGCCGCAAGAACCACAGACCGAACGCGATTGGCACCAACAGTTTTGACGGCCAGACCGGATATTCAGCGTCAATCGTCGAGTCACCGAGTTCATAGGCCCGCAAGAAGTGGCCCCAGCTGTACCAAACCAAAACGCCGACGATAAACAGGCTCAAAACAATGCCGAATGTCTCCGCAATCCAAAGGGCGCGACCGCGCAAATTCCCAATCAGAATTTCCATGCGAATATGTGCACCGACGCGTTGACAATATGCAGCGCCGAGAAACGCCATGGTCGCCATCGACAACTCAACCATGTCGATATAGCCGACAATTGGTGCGTTAAATACCGTTCGTAAAACGATCTGTAGGACGCCAAGAAGCATCAAAACAAATATCGCCAGGGCGGCGATAAAATTGAATATGTCTTCGACTGGCGAAAGCAATCGATCGGCCTTGTCGAGCGGGCCGCCCGGCGATGCATGCTGCGAGGGTTGAGTTTCCATTACGACCTGGAGACGACTGTTTGCAAGCACGATAATGGCACCACGAAGCCGATTGGAGGGGATCGGCTTCGCGGACCATGTTTGCGGAGATCGGCCCTATTTGGCGCCGGCCTCTTTGGCGTAAGTCCAAATCGCGTCAAACAAGCCCTGCGCGTCAAACTTGCCTTGATTGGCCTTAATCCAAGCATCCCATACCGGCTTGCCGGCAACTTCACGGAACTGCTTGAGCTGCGCATCCGAGTACGTGACGGCTGTTAGCGTTTTCTCAAAGACCGGAAGGTTCTTCTTGTCCTCAGCCGCATAGGCCTCAAGCTGCTTATCCATAACCAGGTCGCGATACTTCGTAAGCAGCTCCTTGTATTGCGCCGGCAAGGCATCGTACGCGGTCTTGTTAAAGACCCAGGCGCATTCCGACGTACCCGGAGTCAGATTGGTCGTGTACCAGTCAGCCTCTTCGCTGATTTTGAATGCGACATGGGCATAGCTGAACGGAAACGCCGCAGCGTCTAACGCGCCGCGCTGAAAGGCCGTGGATGTTTCTCCGGCCGGCAATGTTTGACGGATTGCCCCAAGCTTTTCCATCGCAAGTCCGAGGCCGCCACCAGCGCGGACGCGAATACCCTTCCAGTCCGCCAGAGACTTGGGAACGCGGCCTTTGCCCATGATCTCGTACTGCGGCAGCAAGCCGGACACGTACGGTACGGCATTCCATCGTGCCAATTCCTTCACCAGAATTGGATGCTGAAGAAGCTTGCCGCGCACGTACTTATCGACCTTCGGGTCGCCGAGCGGCAGGAACGGTAAGGACAGCACCATAAGCGCCGGATTCTTACCGGGGTGATAGAAGTTGCAGAATGCAGCACCCTCAAACGCGTTGAGTTTCAGGCCATCAAGGTTTTCCCGGGCCTTGGAGAGCTGCTCTCCGTAAAAGATCTTGATCTGGAAGTTTCCACCAGTGTCTGCGGCAACGCGCTTGGCCAGCTCTTCCATGCCGACGGAAAGCGCGCGCGGCTTGCCCCACATGGAGATTTTCCAGAACAGCTTCGGCCCCTGAACGGTCTGGGCGTGGACTGCGCTGGTCGCCCCGATCGCAAGTGCGACGGCAGCCGCAAAGCAGCCGAGCTGACGCGCAAGTGGTCTCATAGTCTGCATTCGAACCTCCCTTTTCGGTGTGACCTGGCACTCTAGCGGCGCCTCGGTCCGCGTTCCCGCGTATATGGCAAGCCGAACGATTGTCAAACATCGATATTTATTTTTCAAGTTAGAAAATATCGATTTTGTGAAATGGTGGTGCGCCACTGTGGTGCGTATGCTGCGGGCAACCTGGTCGACCATCACGTGTCGACCATCACTTAAAGCACGATTTCAGCCAACATGCTGACGTTTGCCTTCAACCCACGCGCATCCGTATCGCGCGAACGGAACCGCCCGCCCCGACATGCCGCCGCCGGATTGGCACCGCATACTGGTCTGCCAGATCACGATGCAGTGCGTCTCGCACAATCCCGCTCCATCATTATCGTTTTGGTTCTAGACTGTGTGCGGCGTTGACGTCGTGCAGGCATGTGACCCCGGGCATCGTAAACATGTTTCGTCACAATTCTTGGGTGTGCGCCATTTCGCGCAAAACGATCTACGGCGCTGTCTGGCTTGCAGCCCTGTCGATCGAGGCCGGCGCAACGCGTCCGGCGCCCTGCCACGAGAACGCGATGATCGTATTCGATGCGTCCGGCTCCATGGGCGTCCGCCATGCGGGCCGCCGCAAGATCGATATCGCTCGCGAAGCGATTGCCGACGTGCTGCCGAACATCTCGCAAACACGGCCCACCGGGTTGGTGACCTACAGCGGAGGCCCAGCGTCCGCGTGTATGGATGTCGCGCTGCGGGTCTCACCAACCATCGGCAGCAGCCCGCAAATCATCAACGAACTTGCCGGTCTTCGTCCCGCCGGGCCAACGCCGTTAACCCGCGCCGTCCGCCTCGCCGCCACGACATTGCGCGACCGACAAGCATCCGGAATCATCGTCCTGGTGACGGATGGCCATGAAAGCTGCTTGGGCAATGTTTGCGCGCTGGCCCGGCAACTTGCCAGCGACCCGCTGCAACTGCGCGTGCACACAATCGGCTTTCGGTTAGAGGGGCGCAACACGAGCGAACTGACGTGCCTTTCAAACTTGACCGGTGGAACATACACGCGCGCATCCGGGCTGGACGCGCTCCGGTCGTCACTCCAATCCGTTCTGTCCTGCCCCCGACTGGCACAGAGCGCACCACACGTGCGTTAAAGTACGTCCAGGCAGACGCTGCACCCACGACCAGCAATCCACCCGCTCAGCCGGCCTCGATATCTGCGGCGAGGAGATCGTACAGCTCTTGCGTCACCTCCGGTCGCTGCCCGAACCAGAGTTCAAAGCCCCGGACGGCCTGATGCAGGAGCATATCGAGACCGTTGGTCGTCGCCAGTCCGCGGGCTTGGGCCGCGGCCAAAAGCGGTGTTGTCAACGGCACATATACGATGTCGGACACGACCGCATCATCAGCCAGATCACTGATATCGACTTCAAGCGGTGGCTGCCCGTGCATGCCGAGCGACGTCGCGTTGACGAGCAGCCGGGCACCCCGTATCACGCGCGACAATCCACTCCAGTCGGTCGGCGCCACGCGCGGGCCGAACCGCGCCTTGAGCGCCTCCGCTCTTTCGCGTGTGCGATTCACGACGTGAACCACGCCAACGTCGCGCTCGAGCAGCCCGTACACGACAGCACGCGCCGCGCCACCGGCACCCAGCACAATCGCGTCATTGGCTCGGGTGTCCCAGTTCGGCGCGGCGGCATCCAGGGCGCCGAGAAACCCCTCAACGTCGGTATTCGTGGACCGCAGAATGCCATCGGCCAGCCAAAGGGTGTTGGCCGCACCAATTGCTGTCGCACATGTGTCTGGGCTGGAAAGCTCATACGCGACATCCTTATGCGGCATCGTCACGTTCGCGCCAACATAGCCATGCTCGCCAAGGTTCGTGATAAACGCTGCAACATCCTCCGGCGACACCTCTTCCGCCCGGTAGACGGCATCCAACCCATAACGCTCGATCCAGTAGCTGTGCAGTTTCGGAGATCGCGAGTGCCGTGCCGGAAACCCAATCACGCAAGCGGCACGTTGGCCGTCAGCCATATCTAGCTCTCCCTTTACGCGTCGGCCTGCGGTTCTTCGGCGCGCGCCATCACATCGTCGACGAAAACACGCTGCCCCTGTTGTGCCGACAGTGTGATGGCGAGTGTTGTCGCAAGCGTCAATGTACCGTCGCGGCCCGAAAGCACGGGCTCTTCATCACCGCGAATGACGGCCGCGAAGTTCCGCATCTGCTCGTGATACGGATCGGCCGGAATCACTGGCTCGCGGCGTTGCAGCAGGGGCTTGAACCAGTGCCCATGCTCGCCGGCATGCCATCTCAGGTCGAGCGACGGCACTGCGAGACACCCGCGTGTTCCGCCAAGAAAGATGCTGTCCTGGCCGGAATTTGGAAAACTCGGATTTTCGCCCGATGTCGTCTCCCACGACCATGGACTCGAAACCGTATCCGATAAGGTCAGCGTGCCCAGCACCCCACTCTTGAAACACAAGATCGCCGCGACCGTGTCCTCGACATCAAAACCGCGGACAGCGTTTGAATCTGCGGCCTGAACGCTTTCCACATCGCCTAAGAGCATACGCAGGCAATCGACGTCATGAATGGCATTGATGAGCACCGGCCCGCCGCCCGGCTCACGTCGCCACGCCGGATCATGATATCCCTGCGGCTTATGCGACCACCACAGACTTGCCGCGGTCACAACCTGCCCGATCGCGCCGTCTCGAATAAGATCGCGCGCACTGCGCATAATCGGGTTGTGACGCCGGTGATGCCCCGTTAATGTCGGCACGCCGAGGTCTTCGGCACGCTGGATCAGTCGCAGCGCCTCGGGAACCGTATCAGCGACCGGTTTCTCGATCAGCACGGGAATGCCGCGCTCGACACTCGCCAACCCGGTCGACACATGCAGCTGATTGGGGACAGCCAGAACGATCCCATCCGGTTTGGCGTCGTCGATGAGTTCGTCAATGGCATTGTAACACGAATAGCCTGACGCTTGCGCGTGATGTTGCGCCTCAGGTGCCGGATCTGCGACACCGGCCAGCGTGTAGTCCACTCGCCCCGACCGCAAGACCTCAATGTGTTTGCGACCAATCAGGCCGGCGCCTACAACGCCAATGCGAACTTGCGACATGTGACGCCCTTTCGTCGCATTCGTCTCTTGCGGTGCTGGGTCGCTCAACTGTTCTGAGCCTTAAGCAGCTCTGCAATCGCATCAACTGCGAGGGGATAGCCGGCCACACCGAGACCGCAGATCATGCCTGTTGCAGCCGGAGTCACGTAGGATACGTGCCGGAAGGCCTCGCGCTGATGGGGGTTGGAAATGTGCAACTCGATAACTGGCACATCGACATTCTTCAGCGCATCCAACACCGCGACCGATGTATGTGTGAGTGCTGCCGGATTGATGATGATCCCGCACGCACCGTCGATCGCCTCCTGGATCCACTCTACGATCTGACCTTCAAAGTTGGATTGCTTGAAGTTAATCGAGAAACCGTGTGTCTCGGCACGCGCCTGACACATCGCCTCGACGTCAGCAAGGGTGGTGTGCCCGTAGATGTGCGGCTCGCGCCGGCCCAGGAGATTAAGGTTTGGTCCATTCAAGATGAAGAGGGGCTTGGTCGTCATAAGCTGCTCCGTTCCGCCAGGCGCGCGTGGATCGCTCAAACCGGCTGTGCGGTACGCTGCGAGTCGCTGCACGTCAGTGCTATCGTACGGCACTGGACACGACGAAACGAGTCCGACGCATTATGATAATCACGCGCCTCCCCTCGGCCGAAGATCGGGCCGCACAACAGATGTCCCGCATGCATACAGCGCGACCCGGGAGCCAGACAGATCCTAAGTGCCATCCGATGCGGTCTCATAGACCGTCAGGATCTCATCAAGCGGCTTCTTGATCTTGGCCACAGCCGGCACAACGGCATCCTCCGTTGGGTGACCAACTGCGACAATCATAGTCGGCTTTTCCGACGCCGGGCGCCCCAACAGGTCATTCAGGAACTTCATCGGATTTGGAGTGTGCGTTAACGAGACAAGCCCGGCGTGGTGTAGCGCGGCCAACAGAAATCCCGTGGCAATCCCGACGCTTTCGGGGACATAGTAGTTTTTGTATGTCTCGCCGGTGTCCAGGTATCCGAACCTTTGTGCGAACACGACGATCAGCCAGGGCGCAACTTCGAGATGCGGTTTCGTGGCATTGGTCCCGATCGGCTCCAGCGCCTTCAGCCACTCGTCCCCAGCGCCACCCGCATAAAAACGTCGCTCCTCCGCCTCAGCAGCGGTGCGGACTTGACGCTTGATCTCGGCGTCCGAGATCGCAGCAAAGTGCCAGGGCTGGTGATTGGCCCCGCTTGGGGCTGACCCGGCAGCCCGGATACAATCCTCGATGATGCCGCGTGGAACCTCTCGGTCTGAGAACTGTCGTACGGAGTGCCGCGTCCGCATGAACTGGTAAAAGCTGGTCGCGGCAGCCACCATTTCCCCATCGCTCATCCGGTGAAAGTCAGGTAACGGGATAGCTTCATACGTGAGCTGGGCTTTTGCAAACACTCCGTGACCTCGCAACCAAATGGATACCGCCACGACGACCGCTGTTGCCCATCGGCCGGCCGCCGATCACGCCGAATAGCGCGTTTCTAATGGTCCGCTTTGACATGCCGCTTCAAGAGATCGCGTCCGAACACATCAATCGGATCAACCCATACGGAATGCACATGGTTCGCCCCGGACTGCGTGTTGTCGTACTCCACGAGCACAGACGGTCCATGAATTCGGAAGTAGTGCGGCCGCCCGGCCGTCAGCGACCCCGCCCAGGCAAAATGAAGCGCGTCTGCGCCGTCGCTTCGCACTCGCTCCAGCGCAGCCTTGGCGACATCATCCCGCATCGTGCCGGCGAACAACGCGAGTATCCGATAGATTTCATCGCTTTGGCCGGCACTCAATCGCGCCAACGGCACGCCCTCGAAACGCTTCAATGCGTCTTCGCGTCCGGGACCAGCAACAATATCGCCCAACGATCGATCGCCAATGATCGCCGTTGCACGCACATCCCCTTCGAGAGAGCGCACCAGCCCGAACGCGGCATCCTCCTCGGTACCCAGCAGCCGAAAGCCCTGATGACGATGGCGCTGTGGAACCGTGGCCGGGTTCGCGCCAAAGAACGCCGGCGTGACTGAGATCCCCGTCCCCGGCGCCACTACGACCGTCAGCGAGAGATGATGGCCCTCGAACCGCCACGCAAATGGATCGGCCTTCGCGGGATCACCAAACATAACAATCAAGTAGTTTTCCGGATCGCGGTAGGAGAGATTGTTGGTCAACTCGCCAAGCACGCGCTCCAGCTTGATAACACCTTCGAGTTGCTGAATGCCGCGCGGACTGAGCACACTGCCCAGCAAGCTCCAAAGGGCCTGACGCTCCGTTGTGTTGAGATGATCCAGCCGCGCACCCGGACGCCGACGCGGCGTGTAGTGCCACGCCGTGCGACGCTCATCATCGGCGCCCAAAACAGTTCGCGCGCGATTGTCCCCGCTCATGACGGCGAGTAGAGCCTGCGCCGCCTTCCCGACGTCGTGTGCAGCCGCGGGAGACGCCAGTGTTGCGCCACTCGACAAACCGAGCGTCATGGCCGTTGCACCCGCAGTTGCTCCAGAAACAAACCGTCGCCGCGTCAAACTCGACGTCATCTGTCGCCTCCTCTTGCACCCGATCACACAACGATCGCCACTGGAGACGGCACGACAGCGCGTTCTCCAATCGCTGGGATTACGAACCCGCCGGCCGCTATTGCAATCACGTGCGCGCGCCGCGAGTCTGTACGCCCGTTTGATCCGAACGAGTATACCGGCTCGGCGGTACGATGACAGGCGCCTGTTCGGCACAACGAACCGGACGCGCGCGCCGCACGCGCACTGCCTGTGGACCGATGGCGGGACTTGAACTGGAAACCAGCCTGCCGAAGCACCACAGCTCACGCGCAAGTGAACGACCCATTCTGATCGCGGCAAATTGCTACAGTCTACTGATGCAACACTCGCGCTCCCTCGTTGACAATTGTCACTGTCGCGACCGCCTGATTCGTGATCGTCATGCACGCTTGGCGGGAGTGCTACTCATAGTTGCACGCAGGGTCCGACCGACAAGTAAGTTCAATGATTAAAGTCATCCGGCTGAAGTCCGACGTCACCCGCAAAACGACAGGTGCCAAGTTTTTAGCCAGCCGGCCCGGATGGCAATGTTTCTTATGGATCCATTGTCATCCGCCCCGCATGTCATTGCGTTGGTGAACCGCGCGATAATCATGGATCTTCCGCGAAAATTCACTAAGACAACGGTTCCGTTTCGCGTAATTGCCGTCTTGGTGTGTTAGCGGTTTTGCACGCAATGCGAACCCGCTACTCTCCGATGGGAGATCCGCCTTAGACGTCAAGAGCGGACAGCGCATAGCGCATCGGATGTGTCAAAGGAGATACAAGGTGACGTTCGAAAACAATCTCTCGCGGCGAACCGCCCTGGCTTTGGCTGCAGGCGCAGCAGCCCTGGCCTTTACCGGACCGGCCATGGCTCAGGTCGACTTCTCCGGCAAGACGGTCGAGTGGATTATTCCATTCAAAGAAGGCGGCGGCTCCGATAAGTGGGCACGCTTCTATGCTCCGCTTCTTTCGGAAGCTCTTCCCGGCAACCCAACAATTGTTGTCAAAAACATGCCTGGTGCCGGTTCTACGAAAGGTGCGAACTTTTTCGCCTCGCGCGTGAAACCTGATGGATTGACCATCTTTGGGAGTTCCGGCTCCACCCAGTTCCCGTTTCTTCTTGGCGATCCCCGGGTCAAGTTCGACTACGCCGACTGGAACATTGTACTGGCGACGGCAACCGGCGGTGTCGCTTACCTTCCGCCGAAACTCGCTGAGCGCTGGAAGAAAGACCCAGCCGATGTGATCAAGAACGTCGACTTCATCTACGCCTCACAAGGCGCGACCCGCCTGGACCTTGTTCCGCTTCTCGCTTGGGAATTGCTGGGCATGAAAGTTGAGCCTGTATTCGGCATCAAAGGCCGCGGCGCCGGCCGTCTGATGTTCGAACGCGGCGAAGTCAATATCGATTACCAGACGTCTTCCGCCTTCCTCTCGAAAGTCACGCCGCTGGTCAAGGATGGCAAGGCTGTGCCGATCATGACGTGGGGGGCGCTGGATGCAGCGGGCAACATCGTCCGCGATCCAACTTTCCCGGATATTCCGACGTTCAAAGAGGTTTATACCAAGATCAAAGGCAAGGAGCCATCTGGCGATGCCTGGGACGCTTGGAAGGCCTTCTTTGTTGCCGGCTTCCCTGCGCAGAAAATGGTCTTCCTGCCAAAGGGAACCTCGCCAGACATTATTGCGACATACGATGCCGCCTTTAAAAAGGTGCTTGCACGGCCTGATTTCGCTGAAATCTCGAAAAAGCGGCTTGGCGTTTATCCGCAATCGACCGGCGAAGCAGCGAAAGTCAAACTCAAGCAGGGGACCGTCGTTGCCGATTCAGCAAAGAACTGGATCAAGACGTGGCTGAAAGCGCGCTACGGCGTCAATCTCTAAGCCGAGTCACATGAACGCGCGTCGGGCTCACAGCAGCCCGGCGCGACTACTGCTCGATCGGACACGCCGTGGATCTCCTAAGCACCGCTCTCCCCGCCTTGAGCGAAGCGTTCTCACTGATTTTCGCACCAAACGCCTTGATCTTCCTGACAGCCGGTGTGCTGCTTGGATTATGTGTCGGTGTCTTTCCGGGCCTTGGCGGCATTGCGGGCCTGTCTTTGGTGTTGCCGTTCATTTACGGCATGGACCCGGTATCAGGTCTGGCCCTCATGGTCGGCCTTGTCGCGGTCATCCCCACGTCGGATACGTTTGCCTCGGTCCTCCTCGGCATTCCCGGCTCGTCCGCCTCGCAAGCGACGGTGCTTGATGGTTTCCCCCTGTCGAAACAGGGCCAGGCTGCCCGCGCGCTCGCAGCTGCGTTTGCATCATCGCTATTCGGCGGCCTGTTTGGCGCCGTCCTGTTGACGTTCTTCATTCTCATCGCCCGCCCGCTTGTTCTGGCGTTTGGTGTACCCGAGCTTTTGCTGCTGACCATTCTCGGATTTTCAATGGTCGGTGTCTTGGCCGGCAGCAGCCTTCTGAAGGGACTGACCGCCGTCGGCCTCGGCATGACCATTGGCGCCATGGGGGAAGCCCCCGCGCAAGGCTCCGTCCGGATGTCGTTCGGCAGCTGGTACCTGCAGGACGGACTGACCTTGGTCGTTATCGGCCTTGGCATATTCGCCATTCCCGAGATTGTCGCACTGCTCCGGCGCGACCGCGCGATTTCTGAGAGTGCCACCCTCGGTGCCGGATGGTGGGACGGTGTCACTTCGTGGTGGCAGAACAAATGGCTGTCATTGCGCTGCGCGACCATTGGTGTCGTTGTCGGCGTCGTACCGGGCCTTGGTGGCTCCGTTGTTGACTGGATCGCCTATGGGCACACCGTGCAGACCACAAAGGACCGATCGAAGTTCGGCAAGGGTGAGATCCGCGGAATTATCGGCCCCGAGTCCTCAAACAACGCCAAGGAGGGCGGCGGCCTCGTCCCGACACTCTTGTTCGGCATCCCAGGCTCCGGCTCGATGGCCGTATTCCTCGGCGGCATGATCCTGCTCGGCATTGAAGCCGGCCCGCAAATGATCCGCAACGAGTTGCCGACCACATACACGATCGTATGGTCATTGGCGCTCGCCAACGTCATTGGCGCCGGGCTTTGCATTTTCCTCTCCGGCGGCATCGCCAAATTGACAACAATTCGGTTCGCGTTGCTGGCGCCGTTCTTGTTCATGCTGATCGCGTTCGCCGCGTTCCAGTCGAAACAGACACTGTGGGACCTCGGCGCACTGGTCGCGATCGGCATCCTCGGCATCTTCATGAAGCGGTTCGACTGGTCGCGGCCCGCCTTTCTGATCGGGTTTGTGCTGGCTGATCAGGCTGAGGTCTACACCTATCAAGCCACCCAGATTGCCATGGCAAAGGCGCGTACTGGCGGATGGGAGGCCGGCCTCAGCTATCTGTTCACGCCGGTCGGCCTGACCATTATCGCCGTCATCGTTGTGTCGGTTTGGCTGGGCGCGCGGCAATCGCAAGCTCTGCACGCGACAGAAGCGCCGCCGCAAGCCACGGGCAAGTCGGCGCCCATAACTTTTGCCATAGTCGTTGCGGCGTTCCTGGCCGTCGCCTTGATCGATGCACTGCTGCTACGCAGTTTCATCGACAAGATTTTCCCGGCAGCGGTCGCAGGACTGTCTCTAGTGTCCGCATCGCTTCTGCTGTTTCAGATGTGGACCCGCTCAGCACCCAACAAACTTTTCGCGGACGATGAATACGTCGAGACCCAGGATGCGCGACCGGACTTCGGTCTGTGGTCCACGCTTGCGTGGTTCCTGAGCTTGCTGGTGCTAACCAGCCTGCTCGGCTTCGTCTTGGCCCTTGTCGTCTTTTTCATCCTGTTCCTTGCGTTCCGCGCGCGCGTGTCCGTGCTTCGGGTCATCATCTTGACCGTCGCCGCAAATGCCTTCCTGATTGGAATGGCGTACATGTTGAACCGAGACTTCCCGTCCGGCCTGCTCCAAGAACATGTGGAACTCCCATGGCCACTGCGAGGGCGATAGATGAAACAACGCTCCATTCCATTTCTGTTTATGCGCGGCGGCACGTCGCGCGGCCCCTACTTTAAACGCTCGGACCTGCCGGCTGAGCAAGAGGCTTTGGCCAACGTGCTCATTGCAGCCGTTGGCGCCGGCCACCCACTGAATATCGACGGGATTGGCGGCGGCGTTGCTGTCACGACCAAGGTCGCGATGCTCTCTGCTTCGGACGCACCCGATGTCGACGTGGACTACTTCTTTGCCCAGGTGGCCGTCGAAGAACATCTGGTCGACTTCAAACCAACGTGCGGCAACATCCTCTCCGGCGTCGGTCCCGCGGCGATCGAGATGGGACTTGTCGAAGCGCAAGATGGCGAAACGCCAGTGCGGGTGCGGGCGGTCAACACCGGCGCCCTGATTGACCAAGTCGTCCAAACACCGGGCGGAACGGTCCGCTACGATGGTGATACGGCGATTGACGGTGTTCCAGGAACGGCCGCTCCAGTGCTGTTGAATTTCAGGGGCGTCGTCGGCTCGAAGACCGGAGCCCTGCTTCCGACAGGTCAGGCATCCGAGATCATCGACGGGATCGAGGTCACGTGCGTGGACGTCGCAATGCCGATGTGCATTGCCCGTGCCAGCGACTTCGGCCTGACAGGCTATGAAACGGTGGAAGCGCTCGACGCCAACAGGGCGTTTTACGAGCGCATGGAGGCCATCCGCATTGAAGCCGGCCGACGAATGGGACTTGGCGATGTCACAAAATCGGTAACACCGAAGTTCGGGTTGGTTGCTCCCGCGCGCTCAGGCGGCGCTTTCACCGCGCGCTACTTCATGCCCTGGAACTGCCATCCCACGCTGGCTGTTACGGGATCGCAATGCCTCGCCGCGTGTGCGCTCACGCCCGGCACCGTGGCCTATGATCTTCTGCAAACGCCAGTGTCTCCAGCAACGATCACGATCGAACACCCCATGGGCGCGATTGATGTCACGATGACGTTTGAACGCTCTGGCAATGACGGCGTCACCATCGAAGCAGCCGGCCTCGTTCGCACAGCCCGCCTTCTGGTCCGCGGAGACCTGCTCATACCAGGTGATGTTTGGGTCGACTAATGCGCCGCAACACGCGTGCCGCCCTTATGCCCGTTGCTGGCGGATTGCGAAAAGGTGATCAACCGGGCCGGCGCCCGCACCGACGATCTGTTCGGCGCCGGAGCGCAAAGCCTGGGTCAGATAGGTCTTCGCTGACCCAATCGCCTCACGTTCGCTCTCGCCCCGCACCAGGAACGCCGCAATGGCAGATGATAGCGTACATCCTGTGCCATGCGTATTCGGCGTCGCGATCCGTTCGCCGCAAATCCACGCCTGCTCTTTGGCCGTCGCGTAGAAATCACAGGCATCAGTCCTGTGCATGGCGTGGCCGCCTTTGAGGAGCACGCCACGACAACCCAGGTCCAGTAAAGCGGCCGCCTGCCCCTCCATTTCAGCTGCATCTTGCGCAACCGGCCCGTCGAGCAATACCGCGGCTTCATTCAAATTCGGCGTAATCAGTGTCGCGGTCGGCACAAGCTGATCGCGGACAACGCGGATCGCGTCTGCCGCGATTAACGGATCACCACTGGTTGCGACCATGACCGGGTCAACAACGCCTGCGATGTCGGAACGCGCACGCAACGTCGCCGCCACAACCTCAATGATCTCGGCCGTGGCCAGCATGCCGGTTTTGATGGCGCGGACGTCGAGATCGCTCAAAACGCTCTCAAGTTGTTTGCCAACGAACGCCGCTGGCACGGCATGCACATCCTGGACACCGGTTGTGTTTTGCGCCGTAAGGGCCGTGAGCACGCTCGCGCCGTAGACCCTGAGCGCAGCAAACGTCTTGTGGTCGGCCTGGATACCCGCCCCGCCTGAACTATCTGATCCTGCGATCGTCAGGGCAACAGGTTCGGTGCGAATGCGGTCAGCACTTTGCATGGACGGATGTTATACCTCTGCTCGGAGCGGCCTGGGCCACCGGGATACTTCTTGAGCGAAATATAGACGAACCGCCGGTTCCCGCTATTGGGCATTGCGCTGCAGCAGCTCGCTTTGCAATCCTTCCGGCATCACCAGTTCTTCGACGTTGGCGAGCGCGGGAAAGGTTTCGATCATCCACTGTCCGATCCAGGTGATCGTACCGGTCAGGAACATCAGCCCGGCAATCACCAACACCACACCCATCACGCGCTCGACGCTCCCAAGATGCCCCTTGAACCGCTGCATGAATCCGAGAAACGGGCGGATCATCACGGCCGCGAGTACGAACGGGATGCCAAGACCGAGCGAATACACGAACAACAGGCTGACACCTTGTCCCAGGCTGGCCTCGTTCGCCGCCAACGTCAGGACCGTCGCCAGAACGGGGCCGATGCACGGCGTCCAACCGAACGCAAAGGCCAGACCGATCACGTATGCTCCACCATAGCTTGCGCCTTGGACCTGCGTCTCAAAGCGCGCTTCCTGATAGAGAATCGGAATGCGCAACCAGCCAAGAAAATGGAAGCCGAACAGGATAATCACAGCGCCGGCAATCATCGACAGCGTGGCTTTATGTTCGTGGATCAATTGTCCGAATGCGGATGCACCTGCCCCCAGGCTCACGAACACAGTCGTGAAGCCGAGGACAAAAAACAAAGACCCAAAGACCACCTTCCGCCAAACGCGGTCATCCAGCCCTTCGGCTGAGGCTTGCGAGATTGTCGTGCCACCCAGATATCCCAGATACGGCGGCACCAGCGGTAGCACGCAGGGGCTTAGGAAACTGACGAGCCCCGCCATTGCCACAACGGCGTATATGTAAGCGTCAGTCATCTCGGCGCCTGCTCCTGATCTGCCGACTGTATCATCCGACAGAACCGCCAACGAGCCAAATCACGCTCCGTCATATCGAAGTGAGGACGCAACGATCAGCGCAGACCGCAAATAGGAACAAACCGTAATCACG
>JBCDAH010000023.1:0-42537 GCA_039186015.1 Pseudomonadota bacterium | reverse complement strand
GGTAGTTCACCATCATCAGGCGCGGTTGCAGACGGTGCATGGCCCAAACCGCGAGCTCTGTGAGCGCGTCATCGCCACGCGGATTTTTCAGGCCGCTATCTCCGAAGCGCTGCTGCCAATGCTTCCAGAACTTTGAGATCTCCCGTGAAGGGGTTGGACCGTCCGGCCGATAGACGCCTTGCTCCAATTTCTGGAGCTGCTTGTGGGTGGCCGTGAGATCCTGGTCCGTGCCGCGCTG
The DNA here is from genome assembly GCA_039186015.1 of Pseudomonadota bacterium. Lineage (GTDB taxonomy): Bacteria > Pseudomonadota > Alphaproteobacteria > Rhizobiales > Hyphomicrobiaceae > JBCBWG01. Next base: position 42,299 of record JBCDAH010000023.1, on the reverse strand, counting down.
GTTGGACAGACGATCGTTGAGCATCCACAACTTGAAGCGAAACAGGCTCAGGACATCGCTGCGGTAGGCAATGCCGTGGCTTTTGTGGACTCCGTAGGAAAAGAACTCTTCCTGAGGGCGGTCCTCTCCGTTGATGAGCAAAGCCTGGTGAGCCGGGACGTCGAATGTACGTCTAAGGTACTCGAACAGCGTTGGTTCGGTGGGTTCCAGAAGGCGTGCGAGAAACCGCGAGCCGGCATCTCGATATGCGCTGTACCGGCCGGTGAGGATGTTGAGTGTGCCTTCGGCATGGCTTGTGTCGACGCCGTCCAATTGGGCCAATGTCACATTGGGAATGAGTACGCCGCGCTTCGCCAGCACGTTCAAGAGGTAGGGTGCGAACGTGGTGCCGGGTTCAATTGTCTCGCGCCGCCGGACACCGCCGCCAAACCGAACGACAATCACATTCGGACCGCGGTAGGCCGGCCGCGCGGCAACTGGCGTCGTTGTGCTGGTCGTGACTGTGGTTGCGGCGAGACCGGTCGCAAACGTTCGGCGATCAATGAGCATGGGTGTCACCTCCGGCAACGATCGACACAGCAGAACGCAGCGCAACCGCACCCCGCGACAATCCTGTCAGGTCAGCTGCGCTCAAGGTCGCGCTTGATGATGACCGAGGGAATAAGGCGACATCGCGAGTCGGCGCCGTCCCAGATGCCGCCGCGCTCGTGGCAGGCCTGGACGAGCTGCCAACGGTACGTATTGAACAGCATCAGCAGCCCGAGCGCGATGGCGACCGAGATCGCAATCGTGATACGTGCCGGCGTCATTAGAGCCTCTTTGTGTTGCCGTCTTTGGAACCGCCACCGAAGCGGTCCCGATAAGCCGGTGGGCCACTATAGCATTCGGCCGGGATTGCGGCTTCAAATACGGCGCGTGCAATCGCGCGGGCCAGACAGTCTGCGGCCAAGCTGCCGATCTCCGTTAGATTTGCCAGCGGATCGGCCATCGGTTTCGCCTGACGCCCAACGGCAAACACGGTGTCGCCATCCATGGGCGCATGCGCCGGCCGGACGGCGCGGGCCAGACCGTCGTCGGCCATCAGCGCGAGGCGCTTCGCTTGAGACTTCGTGAGCACGGCGTCGGTGGCGACGATTGCGATGGTCGTCGACGGCGGCGCACCGCCCTTGATCCGGAGGGCGCGATCTCTCGCACTGAGTGTCTCCGGCAGGCCGAGACCGCCGAATTCAGCGCCGACTTCATAGGGCGCGGCCCAGAAATGCGGACCGTCTCCAATAGTGGTGCTGCCGACGGCATTCACGACCGCAAGCGCGCCGACCGTAAATCCCGATGGTGACGTCGCGCTTGTTGAACCTATCCCGCCTTTGAATGTTGCCGTTGTTGCACCGGTTCCGCCGCCGACGGATCCCAGATCAAAGTCGCTTTTGCGCGCGGCGTCGGCGGCATTCACGCCGAGGCGCCAGTACAGCGGGTCGCGCTTTGGAAGGTCGGCACCGCCGTTGAGCAGATCGAATGTGATGGCCTGGGCGACGATGGGTACGCGGGCCGTGCCAACAGCTACGCCAATGCCTCGGTCGCACAGCACCGACATGATGCCGCCGGCTGCATCGAGGCCGAAGGCCGAACCACCGGTCAGGGCAATGGCGTCAGCGCCGTCACCGGTCGCGTCGGGTTCTAGGATGGCGAGCTCGCGTGAGCCGGGTGCGCCACCGCGAACCGTGACGCTCGCCACATTCGGCCGATCAAACAAAACGGCTGTAACGCCGGTGAGAATATCGAGGTCGTGCGCATGTCCGACGCAAACACCAGCGATATCGGTTATGAGGTTTTTGGGCATTTGCGCTCGTGACCTCGGCCGTGATTTTTGGCGCCGGACGTGTTTACTGCTCGGTGTTCTAAATCGTGCATCGCACCACAAACTGTGGAAAACCGCTTTTGCGGTGCCGAAGTTTGGCCGTTTGGCGAAGTGCAGTGCAGCAAAAGCGCGCTTTTTTGACGCAAAGCTGTGAATGCCCTCTTGGAGCGCGCAAGTTCCTCGCTACTTTTACCGAATTGCGGTCTACGATCACACCGCACTGATGCACTATTGGCGATTCGACAATCAGGGAGGACTTGATGCCCGCTCACGAGACTGCGGCGGAACTCGGCCATCTACCGAGCGAGGATGAAATAAAAGATGATCCACGGGCCTGCTACCAGCAAGTAAGGACCCGGATGGACTCATTCATCGCGTCTGGTCAAGCAATCCCCGACGACCTCAGGCGTGTCGAGCGAGCTATTCAAGTCGAATGCATGGCTCAATCTCAAGGTCGATAACGGCCGTCTTGTGGCATTGGGCCACAGTCAAGCTTTTTTCTGTCAAAAAAGAGCCCGCGCCAATGCGCGGGCTCAATTGTTTTGTCGGAATGTATCTGCGGATCAATTGATCTGCTCGTATTTGCCTTTCGACCATGCGTAGAACTTGTACGGCGGCAAGTTCGGGTCGCCTTTTTCGTTGAACTTGAAGTTGCCGAGCACCGTGGAGAATTCCATGGAGTTCAACTTACCGATCACCTTCTCAGGATCCTCGGTTTTTGCTTCTGTTGCGGCTGCTGCCCAGGCTTGGATCGCAGCGTACGTGTACAGGACATAACCTTCCGGCTCGATGCCCTTGTCACGGAACTTCTTGACGAGATCGGCAGCGGCCGGGTTTTTGCGCGGGTCTGGTGAGAACGTCATCAGCGTGCCTTCACCGGCATCGCCAGTCACGGACCAGTATTCCTGCGTGACAAGCGCGTCACCGGAAATCAGCTGCGCATTCATGCCTTGCTCACGCATCTGGCGGATGATCAGACCAGCTTCCGTGTGATAGCCGCCGACATAGACGACGTCGATTGCGGCCTGCTTCATTTTGGAAACCAGGGCAGAGTAGTCTTTCTCACCTGCCGTGTATGCCTCGTACATCGTTTCCTTGAGGCCGGCCTGGTTCATGTACTTCTTTGTTTCGTCCGCAAGGCCTTTGCCATAAGCGGTCTTGTCGTGAAGCACAGCCACTTTCTTGCCGGCGAACTTCTCCGCAATGTAGGCGCCGGCAACTTGTCCTTGCTGGTCGTCGCGGCCGCAGACGCGGAACACGTTTGGACCGGCCCGCTCATCCGTGAGCTTAGGGTTGGTTGAGGCTGGCGAAATCTGGATGATGCCTTCTTCCGCATAGACCTTCGATGCGGGGATCGAGGAGCCAGAGCAGAAGTGCCCTGCGACCAAGGATACGCCGGCAGCCGCCAGCTTGCCAGCGGCCGAAACGGCCTGCTTTGGATCGCACGCATCGTCTTCGACGATGAGTTTCAGTTGTTTGCCGTTAACACCACCAGCAGCATTGATATCGGCAACCGCTTGTTCTGCGCCAGCTTTCATCTGGGCACCGAATGAAGCGTATTGACCCGTCATCGGGCCGATTGTCGCGATTGAGATTTCCTGGGCAAACGCTGAGCCGGCCAATGCCGTCGTCAACGCTGCCGTCAGCAGCAGTTTCTTCATATACAGGATACCTCCCGGTTACAGCAGACCACAGACGGACACGTGAGCTGCAGGCTGTTTGTTAGCACAGCGACGCAGCGGACACCTGGTTAGAATAAAGTCACTGAGGCCAAAACGTGGCCAGCCTGGGCACCGAACGTCGTTTTGTGCCATGAAACGGTCCCAGCCCTCAGAAAACGCATCTCGGTTCCGTTTCGTTCTGCATGATCGTCAATGACATACATCGGAGTCTTGCTAGTCAACACGAGCCCATGAAATCGGGCTGGTTCGTTTATAGAGCCAAGGATACTGGGTCTCCATCTGCCATGCGCGCGTCACCTGATAAGCTAATGCGGCAATCGCGGCGAGAATGGCAGCCGTCACGGCGTAGTAATAGGCGGAGAGCAGTAGGCCTTCGGCGAGAGCGAAGTGCAGGAACCTGGCAGCGAGACCCAAGAGGAGCATATAGGCGAGCGCTTCGTATCGCGGTGCCCAGGTGAGCGCAATCGCCCGGCCGGTCAACCATGCGGCGCCTCCCCCGAGCACGACTGTGATGATGATGAAAGCCGCAAGGGAGTTTTCGTACAGCACAGTCAAAGCTCTCGGTTCGATGATTGCAGGTCAGTGAGGGTGTAGGACGGCCAAGCGAGTTCGCCTATCGCGGACATAATCTAGTGCGCGCCACCTTCAAGGTACGCCGCGCGAATCTCTTCCCGATGCAGCAGTTCATCTCCTGTCCCGGACATGGTGATTTGACCGTTGACCATGACGTAGCCGCGATGGGCCAGTTTGAGCGCATGGTATGCGTTCTGCTCAACCAGGAACACGGTCAGGCCGTCATTGCCATTCAGTTCGCGGATCACTTCGAAGATCTGCTTCACGATCAGTGGGGCTAGCCCTAACGACGGCTCGTCCAGCATGAGGAGCCGTGGGCGGCCCATCAGCGCGCGGCCGATTGCCAGCATTTGTTGCTCGCCACCAGACAGCGTGCCGGCGCGTTGGTTTTCACGCCGCTTCAGAATCGGGAACAGATCCTGCACCCGGGCGACGTCCTCATCGAATGTGGTTTCGTGTTCCGGGTTGAGAATGGCGCCCATCTGAAGGTTTTCGAAGACCGTCATGCGCGGGAAGATGCGGCGGCCCTCCGGCGCCTGGGCCATGCCGAGATGCATGATCCGGTGCGTTGGCAGTTCGGTCAGCTCATGGCCCTCGAAGCGAATGCTGCCCTTGCGGGCGCGTGGGTTGCCGCAAACGGTCATCATGAGCGTGGTCTTACCCGCGCCGTTGGCACCGATGATCGTTGCGATCTCACCTTTCGCGATATCCAGGTCGACGCCTCTCAGAGCCTGGATATTGCCGTAATAGGTCTCAAGGCCTCGGATGCGGAGGATCGGCTCGCTCACCCTGCGATCTCCTCTTCCACTGCATCAACTTCTTCGTCTTCAACGCCGAGATAAGCTGCGATGACATGCGGATCCGAGCGGACCTGATCCGGCGTGCCGTCGGCGATTTTCTTTCCGTAGTCGAGCACAATGATGTGGTCGGAAACCTCCATCACCACACCCATGTCGTGCTCGATCAGAAGTATCGACACGTCATCGTCCCGGCGAATGTCGAGCAGCAATTGGTTCAACTCCGCGCTTTCACGCGGGTTCAAGCCAGCTGCCGGTTCGTCCAGGCAAAGCAGCTCAGGGTTTGTGCACATGGCGCGCGCAATCTCAAGGCGCCGCTGGTCGCCGTACGGCAGTTCGCCGGCGGCGTCATCTGCACGATCGATCAGATCGATACGTTCCAGCCAGCGCGAAGCCTTGGCAATGGCCTCGCGCTCCGCAGCCTGGAATGACGGCATACCGACAATGCCGCCGATCGTAAATCCGGAGGCGGCCATCAACGGACGATGCTGAGCGACCAGCAGGTTCTCGAGGCAAGTCATGCCCTGGAACAGGCGAATGTTCTGAAAAGTGCGGGCGACACCGGCATCGCGATTGATCCGGTGATCGCTCAAGCGTTCAAGCAGGAACGACTGGCCGTTCTCACGCTGCAAGGTGATCATGCCGACTGTGGTTTTGTAGAAACCCGTCAGACAGTTGAAGACCGTGGTTTTGCCGGCGCCGTTGGGACCGATGATTGCTGTGATGGCGCCGCGCTTTGCACGGAACGAAACGTCGTCCACGGCGATAAGGCCGCCGAACCGCATGGTGAGGTGTTCGACCTTCAAGATCGCATGGATATCATCTTCGGCGGCCATTAGCCCTTACCCTCCTGGACAAGGTCGGAGCCGATCGCCTTGCGGGATTTGAGCGCGACGCTCGGGGTTCGATTGCCAATTAAGCCGCGCGGTCGCCAGACCATGACCAACACCATAAGCGCGCCGAAGAACACCATCCGCCACTGCTTCGGGTCAAAGCCCTCGCCGAAGATGATTTTCAGGAACGCAACATCGCGAAGATATTCAAGCCCGCCGATCAGCGCGACGGCGGCGATGGCGACGCCGATCTGACTGCCCATGCCGCCAAGGACGACAATGGCAAGAATGATCGCGCTCTCGAGAAACGTGAAACTCTCCGGCGAAATGAACCCCTGTTTGGTGGCAAAGAAGGAGCCGGCGAACCCACCAAACATGGCGCCAATTGCGAATGCCGTGAGTTTCGTGGTGACGATGTTGATGCCCAGCGACTTGCACGCGATTTCGTCTTCGCGCAGGGCTTCCCAGGCGCGGCCCAATGGCAAGCGCCGCAGGCGTATGGTGACCCAGTTCGTAATAAGCGCCAGGATCAGGATCAGATAGTAGAGAAAGATGATCCGGTGGAGCGGCGAAAACTCCAAATCAAAGAACTGATGGAAGGTCCCATCGCCGAAGCGCTTGAACTCCAAACCAAAAAACGATGGCCTTGGGATCGAAGATAAGCCGTCCGGGCCGCCTGTGAACTCATACCAGTTGAGCAGAACGATCCGGATGATCTCGCCGAACGCGAGGGTAACAATCGCGAGATAGTCGCCGCGCAGGCGCAGTACGGGAAACCCCAGCAGAATGCCCCAAAACGCGGCGAGAATACCTGCGAGGGGTAGGCATATCCAAAAGGAAAACCCAAAGTGCTGCGCCAACAATGCGTAGGAGTACGCGCCCACGGCATAAAACGCGACGTAGCCAAGGTCCAGAAGTCCAGCCAGCCCGACCACGATATTCAGGCCCCAGGCCAGCATAACGTAGGTCAGCACCAAGACCGCCAGATCCATAATGTAGCGGTCCGAAAACGGCATGAACGGTAGCATGATGGCAAACGCCACCATTGCGACACCAAAGTAGGGAATGGCGCTCGAAACAGCCTGGCCGATCGGTTTCAAAACGCTGGTCGCTGCGCCGCTGCTTGTCGTGTCCTTTGTGATGCGCAGTACGAACTGCAACGCAAAGGCAATGACTACGAGCGTCGCCACCATATCCCAGCGGGTTTCAAGGACTAGCCCGCCCGGAGTATCCGTCGTTCGGAATGCGATGAGAGGGACGCAGAGCAGGAGCACAACAAACGCGGCGGTCACCGCAATGCGCACATGACCGACCAGCCGGTTGCGGGTTGCGGAGGAGGTCTCCGCGGTTTGCGCTGGGCCGGGTTCCGAGATCTCCGCCATGACCCTCAGACTTTCTCAATTTCCGGTTTGCCAAGAAGCCCGGACGGCATGAAGATCAGAACGATGGCCAGGATCGAAAACGCAGCAACGTCCTTGTATTCCACGGAGAAGTAGGCGGACCAGAAGACTTCGATCAGCCCGATGATCAAGCCACCAAGCATGGCGCCCGGTAACGAGCCGATGCCGCCGAGCACCGCCGCCGTAAAGGCTTTAATGCCCGCCAAGAACCCGATGTAGAAGTCGATCACGCCATAATAAAGCAGGAACATCATGCCGGCGACGGATGCCAGAGCCGCGCCGATCACGAAGGTAAGCGAGATCGTCAAATCAACATTCACGCCTGTGAGTGCGGCCATTGTGCGATCCTGCTCGCAGGCGCGTTGCGCACGACCAAGCGACGTTCGGGTAATCAGATAGGTGAAGATCGCCATTAGCGCGATGGTCGTGATCACGATCAAGATCTGCATGTTCGATATCTTGACGGTGAAACCCGCGCTACTTTCCATCAGGGTGTAACCGCCAGAAATCAGCGGTTGTAACGGCTTCACGCGTGCGCCCTGGATGATCTGCACGAGGTTCTGCAGAAACAGCGACATCCCGATTGCCGAGATGAGCGGCGCCAGCCGGAACGACCCGCGGAGCGGTCGGTACGCCAGCCGCTCCACCGCGAATCCCCAAACGGATGTCAGTATCAGCGCAAACGCGAGCACGATCAGCAGGGCGAGGATCAGCAGGGCGCCGGATGTCATGCCAATGGAGAGGAGGAGGAGGATCAGGATCAAGGAGACAAAGGCACCGATCATAAAGATGTCGCCGTGGGCGAAGTTGATCATGCCGATGATGCCGTAGACCATGGAGTAGCCGATTGCGATCAGACCGTAGATCGAGCCGAGCGTGACCCCGTTGATCAACTGCTGGACGAAGTATTCCATACGCCTCCCTCGTGTTGCAGCGCAGCCAGTTCGTCAGTGCGCTGCCGACTCGCGGTCCAATTGGTTGTTGGAGCTTACGCAGCCAATTCCACTCCGTACAGGTTTATGCAGTGCGTAAGCGATCAGATTCGTGTTGGCGTTACCGATGAGTAGCATGTTTGCAGCGTGTTACGTCCTCGCCGGTTGCCGACCATGCGCGCGTGTTCGGCTAGAGCAGGTTGTGGGACCCGTCACAATAGGGCTGGTCGTCAGTTTCCTTACAGCCGCACAGGTTTGCAGTACCGGTTGCCTCGGCCACAAAGCGAACTGGCGATATCCCCGTGCCGGCATGCGATCCGTCACAGAACGGCTGTTTTTGGGACTTCCCGCACGCGCACCAGAAATAGGCTTTGCCTTCCTCCAACTCGGCTTGGTAGGGGCCGGTTTGTGCCACAACAGGTTCGTCTGCCATTGCCTGACCTCAATGTCGGTTGCCGCTGGTAAAGAACGAAGGGTTCCTTTGACCTGTCAAGAATGCGCCGACGGTTGTCTGTCATTTATGTGGACGGCGCGCTTACGCGCGTTGCGCAATAAAGTGTTGGCCAATAGTTCGCAATGCGGAATGGGAGTTTTGGTCGCGATCTTCGCCGTGTTCGCTCGTGAAGACGTGATCGTTGGTTAGCGGATGGTGTTTTCAAAATCGTTGTGAACCGTCCACATTGACGTGCGCGTGCGCTTGTGAGACGCACGCGACACCCTCACATTGGTGCAGCCTGAAGTTTGCGCCACCGACGTGGAGAGCATCGATGGCTCTGGCCCTGTTTCTTAGTCTCTGTGTCGCTGTTGCAATGGTTCTCGCGATGCGCCGGGCGCCGTTGGTGCTCTGGGCTATAGGCGTTGCCGGACTAACGCTAGCTTGGCAGTCCGGCCTTCTGCATGGGAATCTGGTGACGCCGACGCTGTCAATCGGCGTACTGCTCGGCTGGCTGCCAACCGTCGTTTTGGTGTTGTTGAGCGTCCCGGCCCTGCGCCGCAGCTGGATCGTCAAACCAGCATTTTCATTGGTTCGCACGTCGCTGCCCACGGTATCGGAGACAGAACAGGCCGCACTCGATGCCGGCACGGTGGGATTTGATGCGGAGTTGTTCGGCGGTCGGCCGGATTGGAAGACCTTGCGCGCCGTTCCACCGATTCAGCTGACCGACGAGGAACGCGCATTCCTGGACGGCCCGACGGAAGACTTATGTCGCATGCTGGACGACTGGCAGATTCGGCATGCGAACCGAGAGGTGCCTGAGCCGATCTGGACGTTCGTCAAACAGAACGGTTTTCTCGGAATGCTGATATCCAAGGCGCATGGTGGGCTGGGATTTTCGGCACAGGCGCAATCGCTTATTCTCGGCAAGATTGCTTCACGCTCGCCGGACGCCGTTACGATCGTGATGGTGCCGAATTCGCTCGGTCCGGGAGAACTCATCGAAAAGTATGGGACCGAGCACCAGAAGTCTTACTACTTGCCGCGCCTGTCGAATGGCGAGGAGATCCCCTGTTTTTCATTGACCGGGCCGACATCGGGGTCTGATGCGGCTTCGATGCGTGATATCGGCGTCGTCACGTGCGGCCAGTACAATGGCGAAGAGGTCCTCGGGATCCGCGTCACCTGGGACAAGCGCTATATCACGCTTGGGCCAAAAGCCACGCTGGTGGGCCTCGCGTTCTACCTAACAGATCCGGATAATCATCTCGGCGCCGGCGATGATGTCGGGATTACCGTCGCCCTGATCCCGGCGGACTATCCGGGTGTCAATATCGGGCGCCGGCATCTGCCGTGCGGTGCTGCGTTTCCCAACGGTCCGAACTGGGGCAAAGACGTTTTCATTCCGATGGAGTTTCTCGTCGGCGGACAGGCCATGGCCGGCCAGGGCTGGCGGATGCTGATGGAATGTCTCGCGGCTGGACGCGCCATTTCCCTACCGGCCTCGGCCGCCGCCGGCGCAAAAGCCATGCTGCGCGTGTCGTCGGCTTACGGGCGCGTTCGCAAGCAATTCGGTCTCCCGGTCGCTCGCATGCAGGGCCTCGAAGAGCCGATGGCTCGGATGATCGAGACCGCGTACGTGAACGAAGCCGCGCGCGGTGTGACGGCGTCGATGGTGTCGCGTGGCGACAAGCCGGCGGTCATCTCCGCGCTGATGAAGTATCAAACGACCGAGCGTCTCAGGACAGCCGTTAACGATGCCATGGATCTGCACGGCGGCCGGGCGATCTGCGATGGCCCGACGAATTATCTGCAGTCCGCCTACCAGATGGTCCCGGTTGGGATCACGGTGGAAGGCGCCAACATACTGACCCGGACGCTGATTACGTTTGCGCAGGGTGCGCTGCGGTCTCATCCCTATCTTTACGATGAGATCCGCGCGGCGCAGTCAAAAAGCGCCACGGCTGGGCTGACGCAGTTCGAACGCGCGTTCCTGTCTCATGTTTCATTCTCGGTTTCGAATGTTGCGGGTGCCGTGTTCCATAACCTGACGGGCGGCATCTTCGCGCATGTGCCAGCAAACGCGGGCGCCAACGCCGAATGGTATCGCCAGCTGACGCGCGCAAGCCGAAACTTTGCGTTGGTCGCCGATCTGACCGTGGCGTTGCTCGGCGGCGGCCTTAAGGTCAAGCAGAAGATTACAGGGCGCTTGGCCGATGCCTTGTCGGAACTCTATCTGCTGTCCTGTGTCCTCAAGCGTTTCGAGGATGATAGGCGGCCGGAGGCCGACCAAGCCATTGTGGCGTTGGCGATGATGAACGGTCTCGACCGGTACCAGACGGCGATGGCCGGTGCGATCGACAACTTTCCGGTTGCACCCGTACGGATCGCGATGCGCTGGCTCGTCTACCCGTTGGGACGCCACTACAAACGAGCGCCGGACGAACTGGGTCACCGCGTTGTCCGGAACGTGCTTGTGCCGGGCGACCAAAGGGATCGGTTAACGCGGGATATCTTCATATCCCGAGATCCGGATGATCCAACAGGGGTGCTCGAAGTCGCCATGGAGGCTGTTATTGCCGCCGAAGATGCTGAGAAGCGGATCGAGCGAGCCATCCGAAAAGGGGATATTCAGCGCTTCCATGGCGTAGACTGGATCGGTGATGCGGTGACCAAAGGGATCGTGACAGAGGCCGAAGCCGAATTGGTTCGCACGGCCGAAACCCTATCGGCGCGCGTGATTGCCGTGGATGATTTTGATCCGGAAGAGGTCAGACCAAATTATATGACGGCGGGACATAACGTAAGGTCGGCAGGTCCCGACGTGGCAGCAGCCGAGTAACGATGGTGGTCCATCATCGGCGCCGCACAGATTACAGAGCATTGCGCTGAACCGCCTGTCGTCGGGCCGTCAGCGCCGAAAGGGATGCGAGATGACCGAGGACACCGCGCCGTCGCTGCCAGAATTGACCGACTGGTCTTTGAGTATCGATCGCGAGCAGATCGCTTGGGCTGTGTTTGATCGCAGCGGTGAGAGTGTGAATGCGCTAGGGCGGCGCCCACTCGAGGAATTGGCGAGAATCATCGATTGGGCGGAACGCGCAGCAGCCGCAAAAGCAATCCGTGGTGTGGGGCTCCTGAGTGGCAAGCCGGCGAGCTTCATACTTGGCGCCGATATCAAGGAATTCGAAGACATCACCTCCGAAGCCGAAGTCGTGACGGCCATCACGACGGTGACGGCTCTGTTTGATCGGATCGAAAACCTCAAGGTTCCCGTGGTCGTTGGGATCCATGGTTTTTGCCTCGGCGGTGGTCTCGAACTGGCGTTGGCTTGCCACTACCGGATTGCGACACGCGCCGACGCCACGCGGGTCGGGTTTCCGGAAGTGAAACTTGGTATCTTTCCGGGCTTTCACGGCACCGCACGCTCAATCCGCCAAGCCGGCCCGATTGCCGCCATGGACCACATGCTGACAGGCCGGTTCCTGCGGGCGTCGGCGGCGCGGGCTGCGGGCTACATCGACCAGTTGGTTGATAATCAACTTCAGCTGCGGTGGGCCGTCCGCAAGGCGATCGTCCAAAAGCGGAAATCCAAGCCCGCGTCGGCCATGACAATGATGCTGGCGAAGTCGCCAATGCGGAGCGCACTCGTCAGCAAAATGCGGGCGGAAGTGAAGAAAAAGGCCCGCGAGGATCATTATCCCGCACCCTACGCGTTATTGCGCCTGTTTGCTGCACATGGCGGCAGCATCCGCGACTTGAAGAAGAATGAAGCAAAGATGTTTGCCCCGCTGATCATCGGGGAGACGTCGCGAAACTTAAGGCGCGTGTTCCACCTTCAGGAGCTCTTGAAGGCGCAGGCGCCGAAGGGGCTCGACTTCCATCCCATGCGGGTTCACGTGATCGGTGCGGGAACCATGGGCGCCGATATTGCAGGGTGGTGCGTGGCGAACGGTATGCTCGCGACGCTACAGGACCTGTCAGCTGAGCAAATTGCTAGAGGTATCAAGGCGCAAGACAAGACGCTGAAGCGCAAGTTCCGCTCGCCCACGGCATTGGCGGCGGCGCGCGCGCGTTTGATTGCCGACCCGGATGGACAGCATGTCGGGCGGGCCGATGTCGTGATCGAAGCCATCGTTGAGAAGGTGGAGATCAAGCAGCAGCTGTTCCGAGACCTTGAGCCGAAGCTGAAGCCCGGCGCGATTATGGCAACCAATACGTCCTCGATCATGATCGAGGACATTGCGCAGGGGCTTTCGGATCCGGGCCGCTTGATTGGCATTCACTTCTTCAATCCGGTGCCGTTGATGCCTCTGGTCGAAGTTGTGCAAGGGCAGGACAGCCGCCAGGATGAGCTCGACAAGGGCTGCGCGTTTGTCACGGCGATCGGCAAGTCGCCGTTGATCGTCAAGAGCGCGCCTGGGTTCCTCGTGAATCGCGTGCTTGCGCCGTACATGTTCGAAGCGATGCGATATCTTGAGAAGGGCGAGCAAAAAGAGCGCATCGACGAAGCGGCGAAGGTCTTTGGTATGCCCATGGGTCCGATCGAGCTGGCGGATACCGTTGGGCTCGATATCTGCGTACATGTCGGCCAGATTCTGGGCGCCTCCGGAGAAGGCTCACAACTCGAGAAGCTGGTCGGGGCGGGACAGCTGGGCAAGAAGTCCGGTCAGGGTTTCTATACGTGGAAAGACGGCAAGCCGCAGCGGGCTGAGGTTGCGCAAAAGAACGATCTGGCCACGCTTGGTCGGGCGCTGGTTGAGCCGCTTCTTGTCGAGTGCGAACGGTGCCGGGACGAGGGCATTGTCGCTTCAGCTGATCTGGTGGATGCGGGCGTGATATTCGGCACGGGCTTCGCGCCGTTCCGCGGCGGCCCGCTGCACTATCGCGGTAGCATCAAGAGCAAAACGTCTGGCGCGTCTGTCGCTGAGGCACGCGAAGCGGCCGAGTGAGGAGCGCCGAAGCGTTTCCGTGCTGTGCCACCGGCGCGGGATGCGGAGAACATGAAGGAAAAATCCATGACGCAGTTGCCACGCCGGATCGTGGTCGTCGGCGGGGTGCGGATCCCGTTTTGTCGGTCGAACACGCTCTATGCCGATCAGTCCAACCTTGAAATGATGACGGCGACAATCAATGCGCTCGCCGACAAATACAATCTCGCGGATACGCATATCGACGAGGTTACGGGTGGTGCGGTCGTCACCCACTCCAAGGACTGGAACCTGACGCGCGAGGCGGTGATCGGGTCGAAGCTGGCGCCGACAACACCTGGCGTCACCATGATCCAGGCGTGTGGCACCAGCTTGCAGGCGGCGCTTGGCATTGGCGCAAAGATTGCGCTCGGTCAGATCGAGTGCGGCATCGCGGTGGGCTCCGACACAACGTCAGATGCGCCAATCGTGTTTTCCAAGAAGTTCGCGGCGCGGTTAACTGACATGAGCCAGAGAAAGGGCTCCTGGCAGAAACTCAAGGCGTTCAAAGGTCTGTCGCCGCGGGAACTTGCCCCTCAGCCTCCGTCGGTCAATGAACCGCGTACCGGGCTGTCGATGGGCCAGCATTGTGAGTTGATGGCTCAGGAGTGGTGCGTCAGCCGCGAGGAGCAGGACCAACTCGCCTATAGCAGCCACAAGAAGGCGGCCGAGGCCTATGCCTCGGGCTACATGGATGACCTATTGGTTCCTCATAACGGGGTGTTTCGCGACAACAATCTGCGCGACGACATCGACCTCGAAAAGATGGCGACGCTGCGCAATGCGTTTGAGCGCTCGGAGCGCGGTACGCTGAGTGCCGCCAACTCGACGCCGCTCACCGATGGGGCAGCGGCGGTTCTGGTCGCGTCGGAGGAGTGGGCGCGGAGCCGCGATTTGCCGATCCTTGCCTATCTCACCGATTTCCAGTCTGAAGCGAACAACTTCGTGGCAGGCGAGGGCTTGTTGATGGCGCCGACGATCGCTGTTTCGAAGATGCTCGACCGGGCGGGTCTGACCCTGCAGGACTTCGATTTCTACGAGATCCACGAGGCGTTTGCGGCGCAAGTTCTGTCGACCCTTAAGGCCTGGGAAGACGAAAAGTACTGTGTCGAGCGGCTTGGGCGGTCCGGTCCACTTGGCGCGATCGATCGGGACAAACTGAATGTCAAAGGCTCATCTCTGGCATTTGGGCACCCGTTTGCAGCAACCGGCGCGCGGATTGCCGCCAATACGGCCAAGCTCGTCGGCGAACATGGCGGCCGGGCGCTGATCTCGATCTGCACAGCCGGCGGCATGGGCGTGACCGCAATCCTGCAAGGTGCCAGTTCAGAAGGTGTTGGGGCTGCGTCGGCCGCCTAACCGCGATTCTGACCCATGTCGGAACGAGACGTCGCAACTGCGTTGCCGCTGGCTACCGGATCGGCGTTTGACGGCGGATATCGGTGACGGTCCGATATCCGTTGTTGTTATGACTAGGCCGGTGATTGTTGACGCTGCGCTTCTTCCTGGCGCAGCTCTTTTTTCGAGAGCTTGCCGATCATGGTCTTGGGCAACTCGGTGCGGAATTCAATCTCAGACGGCAACTCGATCTTTGACAGTTTGACTTCGAGGTGAGTCATCAACTCATCGGTCGTAAGCGTTTCGCCTTTCCGGAGTTTGACAAAGGCCTTTGGTGCCTCACCGCGATAGTCGTCCGGAATGCCAATCACGGTGACTTCTTCCACGGCCGCATGCGTGTAGATCGCGTCTTCGATCCGGCGCGGATAGACGTTGTAGCCGGAGCAGATAATGAGATCTTTGATGCGATCGACGATAAAGAAGAAGCCCTCGTCATCCATGATTGCGACGTCGCCGGTCCTCAAGGCGCCGTTGACGAAGGTTGCGGCCGTCTCATCCGGTCGTTGCCAATAACCCGGCATGACTT
The DNA here is from genome assembly GCA_039186015.1 of Pseudomonadota bacterium. GTDB lineage: Bacteria > Pseudomonadota > Alphaproteobacteria > Rhizobiales > Hyphomicrobiaceae > JBCBWG01. Next base: position 26,897 of record JBCDAH010000023.1, on the reverse strand, counting down.
GTGGGCCGAGAATACAGATCTCGCCTTTCTCACCCCGCGGGACTTCCATTTCCGGGTTCTCAAGATCGCGCAAGGAAATCACGGTGCCTGGCAAGGGTTGCCCAATCGACCCCGATTTTGCAGCGCCTTCAACTGGGTTGCAGCTGACCACGGGGGAAGCCTCGGACAGGCCGTATCCTTCAACGAGTTTGCAGCCCGTCAATGCTTCGAAGCGTGTCTTGACTTCAACGGGCAGCGCTGCGCCACCTGAAATACAGAACTTCAGCGATGACAAATCAAAGCTTGCCAGTTTCGGGTGGTTCATAATCGCATTGAACAGTGTCGGAACGCCGGGCATCACGGTCGGGCGGGTTTTGGAAATCAGCTTCAGCGCGTCGTCCAGCACGAAGCGCGGCATGATTACGATTTCTGCCGCGCGGGCGATCGCGAAATTCATGACGACCGTCATTGCGAATACGTGAAAAAACGGCAGAGCGCCGAGCACGCGTTCGGCGCCGTGGCCGAGGCCCGGCGCCCAAGCGATCACCTGGTGCACGTTCGCATAGAGATTGGCATGCGTCAGCATCGCGCCTTTTGGCGTGCCGGTTGTGCCGCCCGTGTATTGAATAACCGCGACGTCCGTCAGCGGATCGATCGATGCCGGCGTAAAGGCGCCGTCATTGTTGCGCAGTGCCGTATCGAAGGTAATGCGGTCAAGCGAGGCTGAGCGGTCCGGGCGCGCAAGATCGCGGCCCTTGAAGAGCTTGAAAAGGACCGACTTCGTGCCCGGAAGAAGCGCTGGAAATGAACATACGACGCAGCGCTCCAGCGTGCCGTCGGCCAAAAGTGCGTCAGCTTTGTCGAACAGCAGCTTGAGATCGAGCGTCACCATGACCACGGTTCCGCTGTCTCGCACCTGGTCTGCGAGTTCTTCGACGGTATAAAGTGGATTATAGTTTACGACGATCGCCCCAAGGCGAAGACTGGCATAATAGTAAACGATAAACGACGGGCAGTTGGGCAGAAGCAGGCCAACGCGATCCCCTTTTTTTATCCCAAGCTTTTGAAGGCCTGCCGCTGCTTGTGCGACCTGCTGCCCAATTTCTGTATAGGTTAACGACTTGCCGAGGAAGTTTGTGCACGTGTGTGTGCCAAAACCGGCGACAGCGTCATCAAGCACCGAAAACAGCGGGCGCGCCGGCAGATCCATCGACCAGTCGACACCATCCGGATAGTGGCTCAGCCACGGATGAGCGTCCTGCGCGTCGGCGCCTTCAGGCGGCTGAGTGGCACTGACGTCTGGCATGCTGGTTCCTCCTGCGACGTTTTTTATCGTTGTGGGCTCGTGTCGTTCGGTGCGATGTCCAGCCCGCCGCGATTCATCTCACTGATCCGGTACGGTGCTATCGCGCCATCGCTCGTCTTAGCCTCCGTTTCGCCATAACACCTTAATCTGTCAGGCTTGACTCGCACTGTCCGGCGTAGATCCATATCTGTTGCGTGTGTGTAGGGCAGGATAAATCGGGTAGACCCTTGCTGGACAGACATATTATTTACGGTTATGTGACGGCCCGGCTTGTGAGCGCAATCCCTATGCACTACTGACGTTGCAAATTGGATGAGCCGTCAGTTGGTTCCGACGTAAGGCTCATGGGAGACACGTATGGATGACGTCGCTACCAAGATCATCGAAATCTTGAAAAAGCACATGAAAGAGCCGCGTGACGATATCTCGCTGTCAACTGAGCTCACTGATCTACAGATTGAGTCACTTGATCTCGCGATGATCGTTTTTGACATCGAGGATGCGTTTGGCATTGAGATTCCGTACAATGCCAATGAGGAGGCAGCCGATTTCAAAACGGTCGGATCCGTCGTTGATCGTGTTCGCGCACTCGTGGAAGAGACGAAGGCAAGCGCTAGCGCGTGATCGATTGAGCGACGACGTCGTGTCGGCGAGGTGGGCACGTATCGTGGGCCCGCACACGAAATCTATTCGCGTAGGCGATGAGTGGGCGGCCGAGCTGCGCTCTGACGATTGCGCGGTTCTGTGTAGGACATTTCACGAATGAGTGATGCAAAGGGCGCGCGGCGGGTTGTTGTTACCGGCATGGGCGCAGTAACGCCGATTGGCCAGACCGTCGACTCGCTGTGGGCCAGTGCGAAAGAAAGCCGGTGTGGTGTTAGTGAACTCGGCGGCTTCCCGCTGGATGACCTGAAAATTCTGATCGCTGCTCAGATCAAAGATTTTGATCATAAGGCCCGGCTGAAGCACTTCTCGCGCGACAAGATCATACTGCATGCCGATCGCTATTCGTGGTTTGCAGCGGCAGCCGCAGATGAAGCTGTGAAAATGTCGGGCCTTAACGTCCCGTTTGATGATGGGTATCGCGCAGCGTGCATTATCGGATCTGGCGCCGGCGGGCTGGTCACATACGAACAGTCCTATCGGTCGCTGTTTATCGACAACAAGCGCGCCACCCATCCATTGACGCTGTTGCGGATTATCGGCTCGTCGGCGTCGGCGCATGTCGGGATCGAGTTTGGCGTCAAGGGCCCGACGTTTGCGACGTGCAGCGCCTGTTCGACGGCCACGCACGCCTTGATCTCGGCGTCCGACTACATCCGCCACGGTATGGTCGACGTTGCAATCGCCGGCGCTTCAGAGTCGGTGATCAACTACGGTACGATGAAAGCCTGGCAGGCATTACATGTCCTGTCGCCGGAAGGCTGCTTCCCGTTTGCGAAGCGCCGCAACGGAACCGTCCTTGGCGAAGGTGCCGGGATCCTCGTACTGGAATCTTATGAACATGCAAAGGAACGTGGGGCGACGATCCTAGCCGAGCTGTGCGGGACTGGCATGACGTCCGATGCGCGCGACATGGTCAATCCTGGCGTGGAAGGGCCGCGCGAGGCGATGCGATTGGCGTTGGACGACGCGGGTGTGGCGCCAACGGATATCAGCTACCTCAACGCTCACGGTACCGCGACGACAATCAACGACAAGAACGAGACCAACGCCGTTAAAGAGCTGTTCGGCCAGCATGCCTATGATCTTGCGATTTCGTCGACGAAATCCATGCATGGCCACCCGCTGGGCGCTGGTGGCGGCATTGAAGCCGTGCTTTCGATCAAGGCGATGCAGGAAAACTGGGTGCCGCCAACCATTGGCCTGGATGAAGTCGACCCAGAGTGTGATCTCGACTACGTGCCGAACGTGGGGCGGGATCGCGAGGTCAACTACGCCATGTCGAATTCGTTTGCGTTCGGCGGGCTTAACACGGTTCTCGTATTCGGGCCGCCGCCGGCCTGACCGTGAGTTTGGGGCCGCGTTGACATTGGCGCGCCTACGGATTGGTCTGCAGTCGAGATCAGAACTGCTGGAGCCAAGCCGATGCCAACGAACTTTCTCAGGCCGTCACCAAAATCCAGGCAATCCGGGAAAGCCCGCAGCCCAGTTGCGTTGGACAGGCGCAGAATCGCGCTCACAATCGGCGATGCGCGGTTACTGCTCGTGCCAAATGCCACGCGAACGGCAGAACTGATTTGGCACGCGCTACCGTTGTTCTCCATCGTCGAAACATGGGGCGAGTCGATCCATTTCGAGATCCCGGTTCGTGCGCCACGTGACCGGACGGCGCGTTTGAATGGCCGCCCGAAGGACGCCTACTACTGGGCAGATGATGAGCGCGTGGTCCTGTGCTACGGACCGACGCCGATTTCCGCGCCAAACGAGATTCGCCTCATGCGCCCCTGCAATGTTTGGGCGGCCATTGAAGGGGACACGGCAGTCCTGAAAGGAACTGTGCCGGGCACAAAGGTTAGCCTTACACGCGCGGGCGTCGCAGGATAGGTTGATTATCGGACTGGGTGGGCAGGGCGTTTGCACGCTTGCCGATCCCTTTGGGGCCGTGAACCGTGCGGCGTGGGAAGGGCTGACATGCGAAAGATTTCCATTCGGGCGGCGGACGTTGTCATAGAGGCCGTGCTGCGTGACACACCGACGGCCGATGCGATTTGGGCGGCCCTGCCGATAACCGGCCGCGTGAATACCTGGGGTGATGAGATCTACTTCAGCATTCCCGTGTCATGCGGACGAGAAATCGACGCCAAAGCGGTCATGGAGCCCGGAGAGATCGCATACTGGCCGGACGGTGATGCCATCGCGATCGGCTATGGTCCGACGCCAATCTCTCAAGGCGATGAAATCCGGCTTGCAAGTCCATCGAACGTATGGGCCGACGCAGATGGTGATGTGCGGGCATTTGCTGATGTCCCGTCCGGCGCGACGGTTGAAGTAAGTGCCGTTTGATCAGGACATGCGTTACGGATTGTTCCGAGAAATTGGTAGGCCCGGCAGGACTCGAACCTGCAACCAGACGGTTATGAGCCGTCGGCTCTAACCATTGAGCTACGGGCCCACCTGTGCTGTCAGACAGCCGAAAGATCCTATCAGATTCAATCCCATCGCGGCCACAGATCTTTTGCATGTCAGCCGGAACCGCGGGATGGGCCCGCCGCCCCTGTTTCGTCGATCTGCCGCATTCGTGATGATACGTCCGAGCGTATGGACTGGCAGTTTTGGCTCAGGTCATTGCCAGCCGAGCAAAGGTGTTTCCACGGCCGTGTGTTTGTGACGGGCTGGCGTCTCCCGTAGTTTGCGCCGCCACGCCCTATGAGCATTTAAGGATTTTCACTCATGCAAGATTTGATCTCTCGCGTTGTGCAGAATGTTGGGATTGACGAAGCCACGGCAAAACCAGCGATTGGCGTCGTTCTGCACATGCTGAAGTCCGTGCTTCCCGACGGCATCTCCTCAAGTCTGATGGGCGCGCTCCCGGGGGCAGACAGCCTCTTGAGCGAAGCTGGTGATTCCGGTGACAGCGGTCTCGGTGGTATGCTTGGCGGTGCGATTTCATCGCTGACGGGCGGCAGTACCGGCGCGTTGGCGCAGGCCATGAGCCAGCTCCAGGGGTTGGGCCTCGGTGGCGATCAGGCGAAAGGTGTCATTCAACAGATTGTCAGCTTCGCCAAAGAGCACGCTCCGGCGGACGTGGGCGCTGCTCTTGATGAGCATGTCGGCAGTTTGTTGGGCTAGAACGCCAGGCCGGTTGTTCGGCGGCACGCCATTGTCTTGGTGCGTCAACTTTCGATCAGCGCCCGCACCCCGAGCCAGAGAATGCCGAGGACGAAGATCTGGGCAAAGACGGCAAAGCCCAGGGCGAGCAACCAGCTCAAAAGCCTGAAGAGACCCATGATCGCTTCGCCAATGCGTTCGCCCAGGCTGTTGTAAACGTTCTGAATACGATCGGGCTGGACGCCAAAGAGGGTCGAAAAGAGGATGAAGCCGGCAGGAATAATGCCGGCGAGGTAGATCGCCAGCAGCAAGACCGGCTCATCGTCCGGATTGCCGAAGATTTTCCACCAGCCGACGAGAAGCGGCAAGGTCATGGCGTATGCAATGAAGCCAAGCCACATGAGGTGACCCAAACGCGCCATTTGGGCCGCAATAACCCGTAATAGCTGCATGACACTCAACACCCCTTGCAGCTTTGATGGCACAAGCAATCAGCGGCCCGAGGACAGATGCAGTCTGTTCAGCCAAGCCTCGTGGCCTGGAGGACGTCCAGCTGGCTGACAAACTCAGTTGGCTACGTGCAACCTCCGAAACGGACGGACTCCGCTGAGGCTGCTTCAAAAAAATGACGTCTTAACATGTGGTTAATGTGGCATGGGCTGATGATGCCCGATGCTGGCTTCGTCCTCAAAACTCTGCTTACACCTGTTGTCGCCAATTGATTAGGGAAGTGAGGCTATCAGATCCAATCATATCGCGGCCACCAAAACGTGTGTACTGGCCTTTTCTTGAGACCGATCGGTCTTTCAGACGACGCGACCCGATAGCAGGAGACTATACGACGATGAGTTGGTTTTCAGCCGTATTGCTGACGTTGAGCATTGGTCTGGCCGGTATGGTGCCGGTCACGGCAACCGCGCAGCCGTCTGGTCGCGGACCGGTCATATCAATCTCGGCGACAGGGTCCGTATCGGCGGAGCCGGATGCTGCGGTCGTGATGGTCGGGGTGGCGACCGAAGACGCAGCTGCCAAGGTGGCATTGGATGCGAATTCAAAGGCGATGGCTGCCGTCATTGCCGGCATGAAAGAGTTGGGCATCGCGACAAAAGACCTGGCAACGCAACAGATTGTGCTGGCCCCGAAGTATCGGCGTAACAAAGGAGCATCGTCGTCCCGTTCGGAGATCGACGGATTTACGGTGCGGAACATGCTGCAGATCCAGGTTCGCAAGCTGGATCAATTGGGCACGGTTCTGGACCGGGCCACGGAACTTGGAGCAAACCAGATTGGCGGGATCCGGTTTGTGGTCTCAACGGCCGAAGATCTGATGGATGAGGCCCGGCGCAATGCGGTTGCGACGGCGCGCCACCGGGCTCAGCTCTACGCCGAAGCGGCCGGCGTCAAGCTCGGCGAAGTTCTGTCACTGAGTGAGAGCAACGTATCGACAGCTCGCGGACAAGTGATTGGGACATTCAATGCCAGAAGTAGCGTGCCCGTTGAGGCCGGCGTCCAGCGCATTTCGGTGCGTGTTAAGATGGTGTGGTCGATCGAGGACTGAGACTACAGTAGACGCGCATCGTCACGCAGCCGGACGCACCGCATTCCCGTCCAGATTGGACATGGTGTTGTCGCTAAAATGCGCGAAATCTCGGCCAATACAACTTTGCGATTGCGTCAAGGTGATCTGACGCAATCGCAGGCACGCGTGTTTGGCGGGGGTGAAAATGGCGCGAGCGCGGTGGCTATTGGCAGCTTGTGGACTGGGTGCGGCCTGTGCGTGGTCGTTTGCCGATGCGCCGTCTGCCCTCTCCCAGCAGGTTTATACGCGCGCCTATCTCGCGGGTGAGGCCGAACGCTTGAAAACGGCGGTTCGCAAGATCCTGACGATTGGGCTGCAACCGGCCATGACCGCGAAGGAGCGTCAGGCGCTCGAACCCGTGGGTCTCGAGTTTCCGATGCCGAAACCAAACGATGCTGTCTTGAACTTTTATGCAGCGATTGGGGTGGAGAGCGGAACGGTTTACCTGCCGCTGCAATCGCTGAAGAAAATTGAAGATATGACGCTCGCCTATGCCGTTTTGTACTACGAGCAAAAAAGTCTGGAGCCGGTGGATCTGTACTTTTCCGTCGTCCGCAACCAGACGCCCAGCCAGTTTCCCGACGGGCGTCTGCCGAACATTCTGGCGGCGCTGGGCATCCCGGAAAATGCCTATAAGCGGCCGGGTATCGACAAGCTGAGCCTGAGTTTGCGGAACGAAGCGTTCGCGTTTGTCCTGGCACACGAGCTCGCGCACATACTCTATCGGCACAAGGGTTACGCCAAGATCACGAAGGCTCAGGCTCGGGCGGATGAGGTCCAGGCCGACGCGTTCGCTTTGGATCTCATGGCGCGTACGAACACGCCGCCGCTCGGTGCGGCGCTGTTTTTCCGGGCGCAGGTCTACGGGCTGCCGCATCCCGGACAATACCCAACGAAGGAACTCTGGAATGCCTATCTTGCGACGGCTTCGACGCATCCGTTGTCGGTCGATCGCATGCGCGCCATGGCGCGTATGATCAAGGGGCCGCTCGCACGACGGCGGCCGAACGAAGCCCGGATTTGGCGCGAAATCGGCACAAGACTGGAAGGGCTCGCCGGTCTCCTCGACGACGCACCCTTGCATCGCTGCATTACGCAGATGGCGAGCGAACTGCCGTTAAAACTGCTGCGGGGGCGACCAATCACAGCGCGATCTGTCGTTGCAGAACGCGGCTGTCGGTGACATGGGCCGCTGTCGTCAAAGGTCAATCAAGTGCGGTGATCTGCGTAATCCATTCCGTGAGATTGTAATAGTGGGTGATGCGCGTGATACGCCCGTCGTCGATGGCAAAAAACGTACCGGCCGGCAACTGGTATGTCTGATCCGCGGCCGGCGGCAAGCCGTCTTCTGTCGCAAGATAGACGCCGGAGACGTTGTATTCTGCCGCGGCGCGTGAGCCATCGGGTGTGATCATCAGTACGAGGTCTGAGATCGTCTCGCGATAATGGTGGGCCATACGTGCAAGATAGGCATTTAAGCGGTCCTTGCCGATACGGCGCTCGCCACCTTGGTTGACATCGTGCACCACCTCGTCGCTGACGCACGCCAGCGTCGCGTCGATATCGCCGTTTGCAAGTGCGGCAAAGTACTGCCGCAAAAGATCTTCGGTCTGTGCCTGTGTCATGGCGCTCTCTTTACGTCGCTCCGTGCCTGGGCGGTAGGCTACTTTTGCCCAGAGCGTTTCAGCCCAATTTCTAAAGATCAGGTCGTCGGCCGGCTTGACCGCGGCAACAGACACCGCTACGCGCCGGTCCATGTCGCAAACCGAGATCCTCTTTGTTACCCGACTTTACTGCGCCACGCTGAAGGGACGGGGAACCCGAACATTGAACGTCGCACTCGACCAGGCCGCTCAGGTTTTGGCCGCGGACGATGCTGCCGGTCAATCCTGGTCCGCCACGCATGGGTACGGTGGCTATACGTCCTATGCCTCCTTGAACGACTTGCCGTGGCGCTTCCCGGAGTTTGCCGAGCTGCAGCAGCACCTGGACGTCCATGTCAGCCGTTTTGCCAGCGAGCTTGAACTCGATCTCGGTGATCGCAGTCTCATCTTGGATAGCCTTTGGGTGAATGTTCTCGCGCCTGGCGGGCATCACAGCGCACATATCCATCCCCACGCCGCGATTAGCGGAACCTACTATGTCACCGTACCGGACCGGGCCGGTGCGATCCGGTTCGAAGATCCACGATTGTCCCAGATGATGGCGGCACCGCCCCGGACCGTGAACGCCGATCGCGTGAACCGGAACTTCGTCTCGGTAAGCCCGAAGGCGGGCCAAGTCCTGCTTTGGGAAAGCTGGCTCCGCCATGAAGTTCCAGTCAATAATGCCGATAGCGAGCGGATCTCCATCAGCTTCAACTATCGATGGGGCGAATAACGCCGCCGCAGACGACAACGGGCTGAACCGACCAAGGGAAACAGGGAGCGCGCCATGTCCGAAGATCAACGTCCTGGAGTTGCCGTCGTCACGGGCGGCGCAAGCGGTATCGGGGAAGCGTGTGCGCTTCGATTTGCCCGCGATGGTCGCCCGGTCGCCGTGCTCGACATCAATGCGGATGCGGCAGACGCCGTCGCGAAGGTGATTGTCGACGGCGGCGGGACCGCGCGAGCATTCCCATGCGATGTGGCGGATCTCAGCGTGCAGCAGGACATTGCCAAAACCGTGGAAGCGGACATGGGCCCGGTCGACACGCTTTTGACGTCTGCCGGCATCATTACCAGCAAGGGCATGTTGATGTCGGTCGACCTGGAGGAACACACCCGCGTTTGGGACGTGAACTATAACGGGACGCTTTACTCCGTGCGCGCGTTCGCGCCGGCAATGCAGGAGCGCAAACGAGGTGCGATTTGTACGGTTGGTTCCGTCAACAGTTACATCCAGTTGCCAATGCCCGCCTACAATCCGACCAAGATTGCAATCAAGCGCTTGACCGAGTTGTTCGCTATGGAGCTGGGGCGCGATATGGTTCGCGTGAATAGCGTCGCACCGGGCTATACGCTGTCACAGACGCTCAAACGCTATATCGACGAAGGCAAGCGCGATCCGGACAACATTCTGAAATCCGGCGCCATGCAGGTGTTTATTGAGCCTGAACATATCGCCAATGCCGCGGCCTGGCTGTGTTCAGATGAAGCGAGCGTGGTGACCGGCGTGATGCTGCCGGTGGACGCCGGGTATCTCTGCGCCGCTTACTATCAGACCTATGCCGGCGGTTTGCCTTGGGAGGATGAAACTTGACATCAATCGCGCCAGATCGCGATGTCCAGCCCGAGGCGCGCTTCGACATTGCAGCGCTCTATTGCTTTGCGTCCATGCCGGAACCTGCAGCACAACGGGCTACGCTGCAGGCGCTATGCGACGCGAACGATGTTCTGGGCACGCTGCTCGTTGCCGATGAAGGCATCAATGGCACGATCGCCGGGAGCCGCACCGGGCTCGATGCCGTGATCGCGCACGTGCGGGCAATTCCTAGCTTCGAGGATCTGGACGTGAAATGGTCGCGCGCGGTCAAGCAGCCGTTCGTGCGCATGAAGGTTCGCCTGAAGCGTGAAATCGTGACCATGGGTGTTGACGGTATCGATCCCAACGCAACCGTCGGGACGTACGTCGCGCCCGAGGACTGGAATGCGTTGATCCAGGATCCGGATGTGGTGCTGATTGATACGCGCAACGACTACGAAGTCGCCATTGGGACGTTCGACGGCGCCGTTGATCCCAACACAAAATCCTTTCGCGATTTCCCGGACTGGGCAGAGCAGAACCTGTCACCAAAAGCGGGGCAGAAAATCGCGATGTTTTGCACGGGCGGTATCCGCTGCGAAAAAGCGACGGCGTTGCTGAAGTCTCGCGGCTTCGACGATGTGTATCATTTGCAAGGCGGTATTCTCCGGTACCTCGAAACGGTGCCGGCTGACGAGAGCCTGTGGCAGGGCGAGTGTTTCGTATTCGACCAGCGCGTCAGCGTTGGAGCAGAATTGAAGCCGGGTCCCTATCAGCTTTGTGCAACATGCCGACAGCCTTTCTTGTCCGGCGCTGGCGCCGGCGGTTATGCGCGGGGTTTGTGTGAAGCCTGCGAGGCGACGGCGAGCGACACACAAAAACGCCGCGCTGCGGAGCGGACCAAGCAGTTGGATCTCGCTAAGGCGCGCGGTCAGGTCCACATCGGGCGGAAAGCGTAGCTCAGCCAGATCTCGCGATATGACGTCTGGTTCCGACACGGTCGATGTTGGCGCAAAGCGCATTGGCTTATGACGCCCCTTGCCTCAGCACGCGGCGCGCACAGCTGTTCAGCGCAATGACTTGATCGGGATCAAGTCAAACACCACGTCCACAGGGCACTTTGGTCGGCGTGCCAGGGAGGACCGCGACAATGACCGATCTCAAAGCGCGTAAAAACCAGCTTAAGGCCCGGCTCGAAGAACTCCAGGGTCGCTTGCACCGCATTGGGGATCATCTTGAGCAGACGCCGAACCCGGACTGGGAAGACCGGGCGCAGGAATCCGAGTTCGACGAGGTGCTGGAAGGCCTCGGCACCTCCGGCGTTCGTGAGGTGCAGGCGATCCGTGCGGCGCTTAAGCGGATTGAGGCTGGCACGTACGGTGCGTGCGTGCGTTGCAGTGAGGACATTCTGCCGGCACGGCTGGATCTCTTGCCGCAAACATCGCTGTGCCGACATTGCGCGAACGAGGTCGGCGACACGCGGAATTAGTGTCTGGCTCCACCGTCGTTGATTTGGAGCGTAGCGCGCGTCGATCGACACGCGTCTGAGCGGAGTTTGGAAAGAGAGGAAGCTCGGAGCTTCAATTTACCGCTCCAATGCCCCTTTTCCCGCAAGGATGTGAGTGCGGAACTTGGAAATGCGGGCAATCCGCGTTTCTGATTTCTTTGCTGAATTCAGATTGATAACGTAGCTTTTTTGCCGGCCGGGCGTCAGCTTGTGGAACGCGGCGGCAAGCTCCGGATCGGAGTCGAGTGCTTCGCTCAATTCATCCGGCAATTCAACACTACGGCTGTTCTTGGCTGGTTTGATGCCGGCGTCTGCATAACCCATCGCTTCTTCCAGATAGGACTGGATGGTCTGGGCGATCGCTGCCGGCTGCGCATTATCCGTGAACCGGATCATGTCCGGATACTCGGTATTCTGGCCTTGTCGTTGAAGAACGCCGTCCGGGTCCTTCATCAGTGCCGCATTGAAGAAGCTGAGGCGAAAGTCCGCGCGCAGAGCGCCGATGATCGCGATATTGCGACCCGCATGCATGTAGCAAGGGTGTGCCCACTTCACGGTCTCGGCAAGTCCGGCACTGCGGCAGATCCTTCGAAGTTCGCGTAGTCCGGCGGTCCACGTCTGCGTCGCGCAATCGGGCGTGCCGAAGCGCTTGCAGCGCCCGCAGCCTTTTGTGAAGTAGTCCTCGATTTCCGTGATCATCGCGGGCTCCACCAACGAACTCAGTTTACCGCCCTAGTTTGTGTCCGCCATCGGCGGAAATGGTCTAAGGTGAACGCCGGATAAAGACGCAATCGGGGCGATACCTCGTCGGTACCGCCCCGTGTTCCGTTTAGGTGATGTCTCGGCCCCCTCGCTTGCGCGGTGCCGACCTAGTTATCCAGGAAGCTTCTCAGCTTCCGTGAGCGACTTGGGTGCTTGAGCTTGCGCAGCGCCTTCGCTTCAATTTGGCGAATACGCTCGCGGGTGACCGAGAATTGCTGGCCCACCTCTTCGAGCGTGTGGTCGGTATTCATGCCGATGCCAAACCGCATGCGAAGCACCCGCTCCTCACGCGGTGTGAGTGATGCCAGAACACGTGTCGTCGTTTCGCGAAGGTTCTGCTGGATCGCGGCATCGATCGGCAAGACTGCGTTCTTGTCCTCGATGAAATCGCCAAGATGCGAGTCTTCCTCGTCGCCAATCGGCGTTTCCAGCGAGATCGGCTCTTTGGCAATCTTCAGAACCTTGCGCACTTTCTCAAGTGGCATGCCGAGCTTTTCGGCCAGCTCTTCCGGCGTAGGCTCACGTCCGATCTCGTGCAGCATCTGGCGCGACGTACGCACGATCTTGTTGATCGTCTCGATCATGTGCACCGGAATCCGGATCGTGCGTGCCTGATCGGCAATCGATCGTGTGATCGCCTGCCGGATCCACCACGTCGCGTACGTTGAGAACTTATAGCCCCGACGATACTCGAACTTGTCGACGGCCTTCATCAAACCAATGTTGCCTTCCTGGATTAGATCCAGGGACTGTAGCCCGCGGTTGGTGTACTTTTTGGCGATCGAGATCACGAGGCGGAGGTTGGCCTCGACCATCTCTTTCTTCGCCTGGCGGGCCTCCCGCTCGCCCTTTTGTACGTTGCGCACGATCCGACGAAACTCGGGAATCTCAAGCCCGGTCTCACTGGCGAGTTCGTGGATCTCGCTGCGGATGCCTTCGAGACGGACGCGCTCTTCAGCGATCATCGTGGTCCAGCGCTTGGAGCCCTGGTCGCTCATCCGGTCGAGCCACGTCTGATCGAGCTCATTGCCGTAGTACTGCTCAATGAAGTCCTGGCGGGCGACGCCAAAGCTGTCGGCAACGCGCATCAGCTGCCCTTCGAGCTGAACGAGACGCTTGTTAATCGCGTAAAGCTGCTCAACCAGGCTGTCGATCCGGTTGTTGTTAAGCGACAAACTCTTCACATCCGCGACGATTTCTTCGCGCAGCTTATCGTATGTGCGTTGCTGCTGCTTCGATCCTTGCTCGCCTGCAACCTCGAGTTCGAGTTTGCGATCCTGCATCTTGCGCAGCTTCGTGTAGTTCGATGCGATCCGATCGAAGGTTTCAAGAACCTTGGGCTTCAACTCGGCTTCCATGGCCGCGAGAGACAACGCGTTTTCGTAATCATCATCGTCGTCGTCGCTGTCGCCTTCGCCCTCCGGCTTCTCCTCATCGGACTGCGCGCCTTCGCTACCTTCGGCTGCTGTCTGGCCGTCGGGCGACGTATTCGCCGCTGCAGGTGCCTCTTTGGCTTCGGGGCCCTCGTAGGTTGCCTCAAGGTCGATAATGTCGCGCAGCAGAACCGTGCCTTCGTTGAGTTCATCGCGCCAGATAATGATTGCCTGGAAGGTCAACGGGCTCTCGCAAAGCCCGGCAATCATCGCCTCGTGGCCGGCCTCGATCCGCTTCGCGATTGCGATCTCGCCTTCGCGCGAGAGCAGCTCGACCGTTCCCATCTCGCGCAAATACATGCGCACCGGATCATCCGTGCGCTCGGCTGGCTCCGACTTGGTTTCGGCCTTGACCGGAACCGCATTTGTCGTCAGCGCCCGCGCATCGGTCGCGCCGTCTGCGGACTCGCCGTCGTCGTCTTCGGTGTCCTCATCTTGATCGATGACATTGATGCCCATTTCGGAGAGCATTGCCATGATGTCTTCGATCTGCTCGGACGTGACCTCTTCCGACGGAAGGACCGCGTTCAACTGATCGTATGTGACGTAACCGCGTGTTTTCGCGGTCTTGATCATGCGCTTTACGGCGCTGTCGGACAGGTCGAGGAGCGGACTATCCGTGCTTGGATCGGTCTGCTGCGTCTCCTTGCCTTCGACTTTTTGCATCATTTAAGATCCCAAGGTGCACAGCGGCTTAAATCGACAAGATCGGGAGCGACCCGACCTCACAAACGAACTTGTTCGGCAATGTCGGTTCCTGCCCTGCAAGATCGAGACCGGAGTTCCGGACGCATCAGTCGCGCATCCTGATCCAGTTCCCGCTCCACGCGTGGCCCCAACATCACAATTCTCGGGCATAAGACTGATTGCCGTTGCGACCGCTCATTGCATGCTGGATGCAAAAACTTGGGCTACGTGGCCTGCGGCGAACGGGAACTAGTCGGATGCCTCCATAACGTCTACTGAGGACAACAGTTGCCTGATGGCAACAACTCGCTCAAGATCACTTTCATGACCCGTACGGTCGAACTCACGAATGGCTTCGCCTAGCTCACTAGACAATTCGCAGTAAGCTGCATGCCGCGAAACGATATGCTGCCAAGCTGCAATAACAGCGGTTTGGTCCAGTTCCGCACTGGCGGAGCGTACGAAATCCAGTGAGCTTTCCCTGTCAGCGATCGCCAAATCGTCCTGATGCCTCGATTGCGACAACTGGTGTCGTAACGCGATACTGTCAAGCCCCTCACCACGCGCGTGTAAGTCGAGGATGGCATCGCGCAACAGTTCCATTGCACGAGACGACAAGGGCAACTCTCCAAATTCTTCAGCATGCTCATCAAGAAGCCACGGGTGCTCGATCACGAAACGGACGAGCAGAGCTTCCCGAGCAATCGCAACATCGCGCGGGCCAGCGACCAGCGGACTCTGCCGCAAGCTTGTGGATACGGACCCAGTTGGGTTCGCACCGTTCTGGAGGCGTCCGCCGGTTTGCTGGGCAATCCCAGGCCGCCGGGATCGGGGCGCACTTGGCGCCGCCCGGGGGCGTGACGGACCGGGCTGCCCGTGGCCGGGCGCGGACTTCGCGCCATGAGCAAATGACG
Organism: Pseudomonadota bacterium; assembly: GCA_039186015.1. Lineage (GTDB taxonomy): Bacteria > Pseudomonadota > Alphaproteobacteria > Rhizobiales > Hyphomicrobiaceae > JBCBWG01. Next base: position 11,737 of record JBCDAH010000023.1, on the reverse strand, counting down.
CTGCACCATTCTGGGACCGGTTGCGCCAAGCGTCCCGCAAATAGGACCGGATTGACTGCTGATAATGGAAGCGGACGGTCGTGTCCGTGATTTGGCCGATCGCCGTTTGCAGCGATTTTTCGAGCAGGGCGCGTTGCTCCGGCGTCGCCCAGTTTCCTTTGGACCATTCCCGTTGCCACAGCACTTCGGCCAGGGGGTGGGCCTGATCGAGGACCTTGCGGAGGGCCTGCGGGCCGCGTTGGCGCACCAAGTCGTCGGGATCCAAGCCCTCGGGCAAAAAGGCGAAGCGAAGGCTCTTGCCGGGGCTTAGGGCTGGCAGCGCCGTATCCACCGCGCGATCAGCCGCTTTTCGCCCGGCACTGTCGCCGTCAAAGCAGAGCGTCGGCTCGGATGCCAGCCGCCACAACAGCCCGATCTGATCGCCCGTCAAAGCCGTGCCGAGCGGGGCAACGCAATTCGGCAGGCCCGCCTGGTGAAGGGCGACAACATCCATGTAGCCCTCGACAACGACGATCTCGTTCGTTTCGAAGGCGACTTCGCGCGCGCCGGCTGCGTTGAATAGCACGCGGCTTTTGTGGAACAGCGGCGTTTCAGGCGAATTGAGATACTTGGCCGGCTGATTGGGATCGAGTGCGCGGCCGCCGAATGCGATGACACGGCCCTTGAGATCGAGAATCGGGAACATGACCCGGTTGCGAAACCGGTCGTAGGGGACTGGAATGTCGGAGCCGGCAATCATCAGACCGGCCTCCACCATTTCTTCGTCGCGAAAGCCTTGCTGACGCAACTGCTGTGAAAGATCGTGCCGGCCAGCCGGGGCATAGCCGAGGCGAAAATGATCGATCACGGCCGGGTCCAGGCCGCGTTGCTTCAGATAGGTGTTCGCTTCGCGACCAATCGCGCGCTGCAGATTGGCCTGAAACACCGCGGCGGCGGCTTCGAGAACCGCATACAACCGCATCCTTACTTCGACGCGTTTGGGGTCTGCCGCCTTGCGCTCGGGGAGTGCGACACCGGCGTCTTGCGCGAGCCGCTCGACGGCCTCAGGAAAACTCAGGCCCTCGGTTTTCATCAGAAACGTGAAGATGTCGCCATGCTCGCCGCTGGCAAAGCAATGGTAGAAGCCCTTCTGGTCGTTCACGAAGAAAGACGGTGTTTTCTCGGTCTTGAACGGAGAAAGACCAGCGAGCTCCCGGCCCTGCTTCTTGAGCGGCACCTTCCGCGATACGACAGCGCTGACGGGCAGTCGTGCACGAATTTCATCAAGGATGTCCGGCGGAAATCGCATGCCCAGCACTGCCCAATTCAACGCATGACGAGGTTGATGACAGACGCCTACACGTATGTGATTCGCCGTGGAAGTTGCGCGCGGTGCGGCTGTCGAGATCAGCCGTCACCGCTATCCACAGCTATCGCCGCCGCTCCTCCGGTCTGCGAGGGCCCGCGGCGGCAGCTTAGTTGATTGCGGCTTTAACTGCAGCGCTGGCCTTGGCGAAGTCCATCCGGCCGGTGTATCGCGATTTTAAGACGCCCATGACCTTGCCCATGTCTTTCATGCCGTCTGGTTTGACCTCGGCGACGGCTTCAGCCACGGCGGCCGCCACTTCCTCGTCCGTCATCTGCTTCGGCAAGAAGGCTTCGATGATGCCGATTTCGGCCTGTTCCTGTGCGACAAGGTCTTTCCGACCGGCGGTTTCGTAAGTCGCGATGGACTCGCGCCGCTGCTTGATCATTTTTTGCAAGAGCTGAAGGATTTCGTCATCGCCGACCTGCTCGATGCCGGTCTGCTTGCCGTTGGCGTCCACGCGCGCCGCAATGTCGCGGTCTTTGATCGCCGCGGTAATCATGCGCAGGGTCGTGAGCCGGGACTTTTCGGCGGCTTTCATCGCCGCTTTGACAGCAGCGTTGATCTCGTCGCGCATGTTTCTGTCCTCCTGTGTTCCGGCTGGAACTGTATCATAGCGTGATGGCGGCATTCTGCCGACCTGCCGGTGTTCATCTAACCTGCATATTCCGGCTGATATCCACGCGCTGACCCACGCGTTGACCGATGTGGGGCCTTCTCTTAACGTCCGCCGCGCGTTGCGCCGGGTCTTGTTGGTGTTTGGCTGGATCGTGTGCAACCGTTTCCATGGAGAGCAGACCATGTCGCAGACGCCACATAGTGGCACGACCGGTGCAAGCAGCACAGTCAGTGCAGTCAGTGCGGACGCGCCCTGGACCACGCGGCCGACAACCGCGCGATTGATGTTAGCCGACGGCACGGAGATTGAAGGTTTTGGTCTCGGGGCGGTCGGTCAGGCCGTTGGCGAGGTCTGTTTCAACACCGCGATGACCGGTTATCAGGAAATCCTTACGGACCCGAGCTACGCGGGCCAGATCGTGACCTTTACATTTCCGCACGTCGGAAATGTCGGAACGAATGACGAGGACACGGAAACATCCAATCTCGCGGCGCGCTCGGGCGTACGCGGATGTGTCCTGCGTGCGGACGTGACATCGCCATCCAACTATCGTGCCGCAGCGCATTTGGACGCCTGGCTCAAGCAGCGCGGCATCGTCGGGATTTCAGGTATCGATACGCGTGCCCTGACGGCCTACATCCGCGAACAAGGCATGCCCAACGCCGTGATCGCTCATGATCCGGCGGCATCCTTCGACGGTGCCGCGTTGCGCGCTGAAGCAGCGGCTTGGCCCGGCCTGGATGGCATGGATCTGGTTCCGGATGTGACAACCGGGCAAAGCTACACCTGGAACCAGATGCGCTGGGCTTGGAACGAAGGTTTTCATAATAGCGACGCCGCGGATGCCCTGCACGTCGTCGCCATTGACTATGGCCTGAAACGCAACATTCTCCGGTGTTTGGTGAGTGCTGGGTGTCGCGTGACCGTCGTTCCTGCGACCGCCACGTGCGACGACATTCTCGCGCGCAAGCCCGACGGTGTGTTCTTGTCCAACGGGCCTGGCGATCCAGCCGCGACAGGTGTCTATGCCGTTCCGGAGATCCAAAAGCTCCTCGACAAGGGTATCCCGATGTTCGGGATCTGCCTGGGGCACCAGATGATGGCGTTGGCGGCCGGTGCAAAGACCGAAAAAATGCATCAGGGACACCACGGCGCCAATCATCCGGTGAAGGACAAGGACACCGGCAAGGTCGAGATCACGTCGATGAACCACGGCTTCGCCGTCAGCCGCGACTCCCTCCCCGATAGTGTCGAAGAAACCCATGTCTCGCTATTCGATGCGTCGAACTGCGGCATCCGGCTCAAGTCCAAACCGGCTTTTTCGGTCCAATATCACCCTGAGGCGAGCCCGGGCCCGCAAGACAGCCACTATCTCTTCGATCGGTTCGTGGAGATGATGCGTAGCCACAAGTAACCATCTCGGTGGCGAACGGGTCGGGCGAGCAGGAGAGCGGCTTTGGTCAAGACACGCCTGGGACTAGCCTGCGTTGTTGTACTCGTCGCAGCCTTGCTGGGCGCTCGGGCGCATGCGGCCAAACCAGCGGTTGGTGCAGAGCTGATCGATCAGCTCTGCAGGGTGTTTGTCCCAGCCATGGTGACCGCGCCGAAAGCGAAGCGACACCCGTTGATCGGAACCGTATGGGCGCCGCGCATTAGCGAGCGTGTCGCGAGTGGTCGCGTGCTTGTGCAACTTATACGAAGCACGGACTATCTTCTGCTCGGTGAAATTCACGACAATCCGATCCATCATCAGATCCAGGCCTGCCTGCTCGACTTCGCATCTGACGGGCGCAAGCTATCGGTTGTGTTCGAGCAAATCCGGACAACGCAAGCTGATGCGCTGGCCACATATCTTGCGCGGCCCGATGCGACAGCAAACGGACTGGGCCCGGCAATCAACTGGGGCAAGAGCGGGTGGCCACAGTGGTCGGAGTATCAGCCGATCGCGGATGTGGCACTCCGACGCAAACTGCCGATTTTGGCCGGTGATGTCGCGCGCGATGCGATGCGTGACGTGGCGCAGCGTGGCTTAGATGGTGTTCCAGTGCAAGATCGGAACAGGCTGGGCGTCGCGGTGCCGCTACCAGATCGACTGGAGGCTGCGCTACGCAAAGAGCTGGCCGAAAGCCACTGCAACCTTATGCCGAGTACGGCATTCGGTGGGATGTCGATTGCACAGCGTTATCGTGATGCCCACTTGGCTGACGCGCTCTTGACCGCGCGCAAGACACGCGCTGGCGCCGTTCTGATTTCCGGCAACGGGCATGTACGGTCGGATCGCGGCGTGCCTTGGCACTTGTCCCGCAGGGAGCCCGAGACAACGACGCTGACGATTGCGCAGGCGGAAGTCCAAGACGACGTGACAGATCCGGCCGCATATGTACCAAAGGCGCCTGACGGCACGCCGGCCGTTGACCTTGTTGTTTTTACGGAACGCGCTGTCCGCCCGGACCAGTGCGAAGAGTTGCGCAAGCGCTTTCAAAAACCGGCAAGCAATAAAGCCAAGTAGGGCGCCGGACATTGCCGTTGATGTGCAAGTACCGGCCCCGTGGACTGCGTGTTTAGCGCTTTAACTGTTCGTCGCCACCTGCGGCACAAGTTTCTCGACAACCTTCGCCGAACACACAACGCCCGGAAGTCCTGCGCCCGGATGGGTGCCGGCGCCGACGAGATAAAGATTATCGATGGATTCCGATTTGTTGTGGAAGCGGAACCATGCCGATTGCGTGAAGTAAGGCGCAATGGAGAAACCGGCCCCGGCATAGCTCAAGTAGTCCGTTTCGAAATCCGCCGGCGTCATAAAGAAATCGCTGGTGATGGTCTCGCGCAGCCCAGGCAGAAGCGACTCATCCAATGCGTCGACAATGCGGTCTCGCAGCGCTGGTCCTTCCTCGGCCCAGTTCAAACCGCCGTTGAGATTAGGAACCGGGCAAAGCACGTAGAACGAATCGCAGCCATCCGGGGCGAAACTCGGATCGGTTGCCGTGGGTCGATGCAGATAGAGCGAAAAGTCGTTCGAGAGTTTCTTGCGGTTGAAGATATCGCTGAGCAGGTCTTTGAACCGCGGCCCGAGCCAGATTGTGTGGTGGGCCACATCGGGATACTGGCTGCGGGTGCCGAAGTAGAGCACGTACAGACCCATCGACAGCCGCGAGTTGCGTTTGGTCCGGGTCGGCAAACTCAGGGCCGTTTCGGGCACCATCTTGCGATAGAGATGCATAGGGTCGGCATTCGAGACAACGATGTCGGCGCTGAGTGTCTCGCCGGTCTCTAGGATGACGCCGGTCGCACGTCGCTCATCCAATGTGATCTCGCGCACGGTTGTCGACAGGCGTACGTCAATGCCTTCTTCCTGCATCAGCTTTGAAAACGCATCGACAAGGGCGCCGGTTCCACCCATTGCGAAGAAGACACCCCATCTCCGCTCCAGGTAGTGGATCAGGCCGTAGATGCTCGTCGTATCAAATGGACTCCCGCCGACCAGAAGCGGTTGAATGGCGAATGCTTCACGCAATTTCGGGTGACGCAGATATTTTGACACAAGTTGCCAGACCGTTCGGTCCGCGCGCAGCGTTGTCAGGCGTGGGACTTGCTTGAGCATTGTCCCGAGGCTGTGGAACGGCTGGTCTGCCAGCTCCGTGAAACCGGCGTTGAAAAGTTTTTCGGAATGGGCCAGCATCCGCTTGTAACCGTCGACGTCGCGCGGTTCGAAGCGGGCGATTTCGGCAAGGGTATCTTCGACGGTTCCGCCGTAATCGAAGGTTGTGCCGTCCTGGTAGTAGAACCGATACCACGGTGACAACGGTTCGAAGGCGACATAATCCTCGCGTTTCTTGCCGAACAACTCGAACAGTTCATCGAATAGAAATGGTGCGGTGATCACAGTCGGCCCCGCATCGTGGCGGAAACCGTCACGCTCGAAGACCTGAGCCCGCCCGCCGAGGCGCTCGGCTCGATCGATCACGGTAACAGCATAGCCTTTGGCGCGCAGGCGTAAGGCCGCTGCAATACCGCCGAAGCCGCCGCCGATCACGATCGCTGTCGACGTGCCATCAGAGTTCGTTGTTGTTTGGTGGCGCTCGTCCAGTCCGGCGTCATCCATCATAGCCTCGTATGCTCCCCGAGATTTGCCGACAACGGAGCGCGCCTCAGATCCGCCAGAGAGCGACTGCCCGTGCAGAAGCAGGCGATGCGAATTTGTGCGATCGTCGCCCCCAACGCGCGCGCAACGGCTTCTGGTCCGTTCAGTGCGGCTTCGAGTAAGTGTGCTGCTTGACCAACGATGTTCGCACCCAGTCGGATTGCTTTGGCCGCATCGATCCCGTCGCGAATTCCGCCCGACGCGATGATTGGGACATCCGGACACGCGGCGCGCACAGCCAAAATCGACTCGGGCGTTGTAATTCCCCAGTCGCGAAATGCCTCTGCAATCTGGGCGTGTTGCAGGTCCTGCGATCTGCGGGCTTCCACGGCGGCCCAGCTTGTTCCGCCGTGACCGGCGACATCGATGACGCCGATACCAAGGTCCAGGAGTGTTCGGGCCGTTTCCCCGGAAATGCCGCAGCCGACTTCTTTGGCAACAAGCGGCACCGGCGACGCCTTCGCCACAGCGGCCAGCCGCGACTTGATATTGCGCCAGTCGGTGTCTCCGCCGTGCTGTACAGCTTCCTGCAGGGGATTGAAATGGACGATCAGGGCATCGGCTTCGATCATGTCGACTGCGCGCAACGCGATTGTCGGATCGGGCCACTCGGCAATTTGTGCGGCGCCGACGTTCGCAAGCAGCGGGATCGTCGGAGCAAGTTGTCGCAGCCTTTTCCCCAAGCCGGCATCGCCACTGGCCTCGATCGCGATCCGCTGTGAGCCGACAGCGAATGCGACACCAATGGCCTCAGCTGCAGTCGCGAGGGCCGTATTAATGGCTTCGGCCCGCGTCGGCCCGCCCGTCATGGAGGAGATAAGCAGCGGCGCCCGAAGAGGTTTCGACAAGAACTCGGCCGAAATGTCGATTTCGTTCAACGAAAGATCTGGCATGGCCTCATGAACGAAAGTGAATGCCGAAAACGGCGACACGTCATTCGAGGGGCCTACGTCGCCGGTCAATACGATGTCGAGATGCTGGTCTTTGCGTCGTTTGATGTCTGACATGTTTGGGGTCCGGCGTCTAAGCAGAACGCGTTACCTTAGATTAGGCGGATCATTTCTGCACCAATGCTGCAGTGCGCGATCGGCACCATAGAGCAATTGCTGCGTAGTACCGATAGGATCGTGCTGACAGAACCATAATTTGCTGAGCCTGCAGCATTATGCGAACCATCGGTGGGTGAGAGCTAAGGGGCAAGTCGATGACCGCGAGAGCGCCGTTCGGATCGCCGTGCAGTTCATATGACGGTGCGACCTCCGGGAACCGGCCTGACGACATCCGGGCGGCGGTGAATGACGCGCTGTCGCGGATTGTGCCGCCCGAGGTGGAGCCGCTTCAATTGTCGGCTGCAATGCGCCATGGCCTGCTTGGGCCCGCCAAACGGGTGCGCAGTATTCTTCTTGTCCTCACGTCCGATCTTTTTGATGGGCCCTGGGACACAGCTGTCAAAACGGCGGCTGCTGTGGAAATGGTGCATGCCGCATCGCTCGTGCTCGATGATCTGCCGGCAATGGACAACGCGACGCTGAGACGGGGAAAACCGACGACGCACCGTGCGTATGGAGATGCAACTGCAATTCTGGCGGCCATTTCGTTAATGAACGCGGGGTATCAGGTTTTGGCTCAGTTGACGGATGTGTCGGCTGAGCGCCGGGCAGACGCTGTCGCGCTCTTATCCGAGGCTATTGGCCCGAACGGATTGTGTGGCGGACAGTTTCGGGATTTGCGGCCGGACCGCTCGGCAGGGTTGGCTGATTTGGAGCAGGTGCACCACGGCAAGACAGGCGCCTTGTTTGCTGCCGCTCTGGGCCTTGGCGCGACCATCAGTTCACCGGCGGCGGCTGCCGGTCGCGATTTTTGGACGATCGGCATGGCCATCGGCCTCGCGTTTCAGGGTTACGACGATTTGCTCGATGCCTTCGGCACGGCAAGCCAGACCGGCAAAGATGTTCACGCCGATGCCGGCAAACCGACGATTGCGACTGTCCTCGGCCGGGCCGAAGGCGAGGCGTGGGCGCGGCGCCATCTTGAGCAGGGTCTGCAGCTCCTAGACGATCGCGGCCATGGGCAGTCTGCGCTTGCAGACTACATTCGCAGTTTGGCATCCACCTTGGTCCGTCCGCTTGCGGTGGCAAAGGGGGACGCGTGAGCGGGGAGAGCAATGTGAGAGACGGTGCTGCGGCCGACGCGTTTCTCGAAATCGATGATGTGAGTGTGTCTTACGCCGGTCGCAAGGCTCTGCAGAACGTCTCGTTGTCGGCCAGTCTGGGCGAGATCCTCGTGTTGCTCGGGCCAAACGGCGCCGGGAAGTCCACATTGATTAAGACGATCTGTGGCCGTATGCACCGGCGGTCTGGCCGCGTTCAGATTGCCGGGCGCGATCCGGCGCGGCAGTCGGATGCGCGACGTGCCGTTGGGATTGTGCCGCAGCAAATCGCGCTTTTCGAACGCCTGACCGCGCGTGAGAATTTGGTGACTTTCGGCCGTTTGATGGGGCTGTCCGCACGAGCCGCACGCCAGCGTGCCGATCTGTTGCTGGAACGCGTCGAGCTGGGTGATCGGGCGCGCGACCTCGTCGCAGCTCTGTCGGGTGGGATGCGGCGGCGGATCAACATCGCAGCCGGCCTGGTTCATAGCCCGCAGCTGTTGATCCTGGATGAGCCGACCGCCGGCCTCGATGCAGCATCCAAGCAGGGCCTCGTCGACCTGCTGCGCGATCTCAAAAAAGACGGTCTGACGATCCTTCTGACAACGCACGATATGGACGAAGCCGACGCGCTGGCCGATCGGGTCGCCATTCTGGTTGCCGGACGCCTGCGCAGTCTGGGTCCGGTCCGTGACCTCGTTGCTGCGCAGTTTGGTACTGCAAAGGAGATCAAACTGATCCTGAAGCCGGCCGCGGTTGGCGATCCGTTGTTGCGTGAGGCCGTTGATGAGCTGGAGCGCGCCCGTCTTACACCGGGCGATGGTGGCCGTACCTGGACAGGTTTGATCGACGGTGCGCCTGAGAGCCTTGGAGTTCTGCTCGGCTCAACCGGCCCTGTCGGCAGCCTTGTCGAGCGTGTGGGGGTGCGTCAACCGGGTTTGGAAGCCTTGCTCAGGGTTGAGATATCGCACGCGCAAGCTGAGGCGGCCTGATGCGATTTGCAATATTCTGCGCAATGGCGCTGACCCTGATCCGGGATCGCGCCGGCCTGGCGATGGCATTCATTCTGCCGCCGCTTGTGTTCTTGATTTTTGCCGTGATTTTCTCCGCAGCCTCGGGTGGCGATCTTGATATCCGCGTTGCCGTTGTTGATGAGCTGAAGAGCCCACAGTCCGAGCGGTTGGTCGATCGCTTGCTCGCGGACCGTCGCCTGATCCGGGTTGGCCTCGAGACCGGCGCGGACAGCGTGTCGGCCGACGACGTTGTCGGATGGGTGCGCAGTGGCGCCGTTGATGTGGGCATCATGATCCGCAAGGATGCCCGTCCGCTGGATGACATCAGCCAGTCCGGTGCGGCGCCCATCGCGATCATTGTTGACCCTGCGCGCAGCATCGCATCGTCGATTGTTGAAGGCATCCTGCAGGAGGCCTTCTTTTCCGCCATTCCCGAAGCCGCAATTCGCAGCGTTGCTGATCAGATCGACAAGCGGATTGCGCCGTTCAGCCCGGAGCAGCGCGCGCGTGTTGCACGCGGGCTAACGGCCATGGGGCGCGCGCGTGTTCCGCCGGAGACCAATGACACGCAGCTCAGCATCGATCGTGTTCTCGAAACCCGCAATGCGGTGTCGGCAAGGAACACGCCGATCGCCGTCACGTACTATGCCGGTGCCGTGACGATTATGTTTCTCCTGTTCTCCTCGCTCACAGGCGCCCTCAGTCTGCTGGAAGAGCGCGAAAGCGGACTGCTCGATCGCCTGGTGACGAGCCCAGGTGGGCCCGGAATCATTGTCGACGGCAAGTTTCTGTTTTTGGTCCTTCAGGGGCTAATTCAGGCAACGATCATTTTCGTTGTCGCCTGGTTGGGTTTTGGGGTCGCGTTACCCGCCCACATGGCCGCATGGCTGGCCACGTCGTTCGCGACGGCGATCGCAGCATCGGGATTAGCGCTCGCGTTTGTCTCGATGTGTCGCACGCGCCAGCAGGCTCATACGCTCGGGCAGATGGGGATTGTCGTGCTCGCGGCTGTCGGCGGCAGCATGGTGCCGCGATATCTTATGCCGCAGGGCGTTCAGGACGTCGGTTGGGCCACGCCGACGACATGGGCGATCGAGGCCTACGCCGCGATTTTCCATCGCGGTGAACCAGTTGAGGTGGTCTTGCCGTTTTGGATGGTCCTGTTTGGAAGTGGTATCGCAGGGCTGATTGTCGCGCGCATCTTTGTGCGTCGCACGGTATAGTCAGGGTTCGGCATCTTCGAAGTTGAGGTGACCTGAAATGACGGTAGCTGAAGCGCCTACGGGTTCTTTAACGGCTGAGGCCGTGGCGAAAGACAACCGACATCAAGCCGTCGTTGGGCTGACACTGGCCGGTTTGATCATCGGCAGCTGGTTGGCGACGCATATCGGGGCGATCTTCCTCTTTTCATGGAGCTGGGCAACGGCGCCCCTTGGTCTCGTTCTGATGGCGCTGCTGACGTGGCTATACGTCGGCCTGTTCATTGTCGCACATGATTGCATGCATGGATCGCTGGTGCCGTTACGGCCCGCCTGGAACCGCGCTGTCGGGCGGCTCTGTCTGTTTCTCTACGCCGGTTTTTCGTTCGACTTCATGAACAAGAAGCATCACCTGCATCACCGCCATGCGGGGACGGCCGAAGATCCGGATTTTCATGATCACGAGCCCCACGCATTTTGGCCGTGGTATTGGAAGTTTTTCAGTGAGTACTTTTCAGGCCGAGAGATTATCGTGATTGCGGTTGGCGTTTGGGCTTACGTGCTGCTGCTTGGCGCGCCGTTGATTAACGTCCTGACCTTTTGGTCCGTACCGGCAATCGTTTCGTCCATTCAGCTGTTTACATTCGGTACGTACTTGCCGCACAAGCCGGGTGATCCTGTATTCGACGATCGTCACCGTTCGAGAAGCAATGATTACTCTTGGTGGATGTCATTGCTGACGTGTTTTCACTTCGGGTATCACCATGAGCATCACGCCGTTCCGAATGCCCCATGGTGGCGTTTGCCCAAGGTCCACGACGAGGCCAAACGCATGCACGCCGGCACATAGATAGCCTCGATTGCACTGCGTGAATGCGGGAGACGCTTCGCTGCTACGACGCCTGTCCCCGTGCAAAGCGCGACCAATGCTGTAAATGGCGCATCATGTGCGGGAACGACAACGAGCTGTACGAGTACGTACTGACGAAGAACAGCCTGTCTGACGCGACGATCGGAGTGAACATGCCGTAGACGGTTGCGGTTGCGCTCTGCTTGCTGCGCAGCGGCATGAAGCAACTATCCTCGTAAAGGAATGGCTTGTCGAACGTCGTTGGCAAATCGCGGCCGTAAACTTCTTTAAGAACCGACGATGTTTTGTTCTTGATGTTCTCACCGGACTTGGCAATGAAGCCCGGCATGCTGCGACAGAAGTCTCCTGAGTAACGCTCATGTTGCGTGCCCGGCGGTACGCGAAAGCTGCGGCGGCTCAT